>CAYQRJ010000240.1:0-4551 GCA_964419855.1 uncultured Crocinitomix sp. | reverse complement strand
AGAGTTTACACAGATTTTTTTGTTGTGCTTGTAATGGTGTGGGTTACCACTGATTGCACAGAGTTTACACAGATTTTTTTGTTGTGCTTGTAATGGTGTGGGTTACCACTGATTACGCAAAGTTTACACAGTTTTTTTTGTTGTGCTTGGAATGGTGTGGGTTACCACTGATTGCACAGATTATCGTAGAGTTTTTTTAATCGCTTTAGATGTTTGTGGTTTATTTATCCCATTCGTTGTCTTAAACTTTCGTAAAGGATAATGCCAGCAGATACTGCAACGTTTAATGATGCTATTTCTCCAATCATAGGTATTTTTGCTTTAACATCACTTTCTGCTAACAATTTGGTTGAAATTCCATCTTCCTCACTTCCCATAATGATGGCAGTAGGCACAGTTAAATCAGTATCTTGAATTAAATTTTTTGTTTTTTCGGTGCAGGCAACAACTTGAACACCACTGGTTTTTAAATAATGTACCACTTGCGATAAATCTTTAACTTTACAAACTGGTATTCTATGCAACGCTCCAGCAGATGTTTTAATGGCGTCTGAGGTGACTAAAACACCTCCTTTTTCAATAATTACTATGGCGTGTACACCTGTACATTCTGCAGTACGAGCAATAGCTCCAAAGTTACGTACATCAGTTATTCTATCTAAAATCATTATTGATGGAATTTCTCCATCTTCAAATAATTTTGTAACAATATCCTCTATGTTTTGATATTCAATGGGGGCAATAAAAGCAATAACGCCTTGGTGATTTTTACGTGTTAACCTGTTTAGTTTTTGAATAGGAACAAATTGTAAATTATAGGTTTTATTGGCTAATTCTTCTTTTAATTCTTTAAAAAGGTCTTTTTGCATCCCCCTTTGAATCATTATTTTATTGATTTCTTTTCCTGCTCGAACGGCTTCAATTACAGCCCTAACCCCAAAAACAATATCTCCATTCAAATCATCATTTTTTCTACCACCTCTATAACCACCACCATTTTGATTATAGCTATTATCTCTTTTAAAACTCCCTTTTTTTTCGTACATATTGCAAAGGTAATTAACACAACAACAACTATGAGTATTTTTAGGATAAAATTTTTATCTAATTCAATGATAAAAAGCAACTCATTAATAAAAACTACTTACGTTCAAATAATTTAGCTTTCTCTTCAAGTTCTTTGCCTTTTAACGCCCTGCCTTCATAATAAAGTTTTTTACCTATTGATTGTCCCTCCTCATTATAAAAAACCCACCAACCGTGCTTAACGTTATGAGCATATTTTTCAACCTTTTGGATTCTTCCATTCTGATAATAGTAAATGACATTACCATCTAAAAAACCATTTACATATTTACCTTCTGCTTTTAATTTGGTGTTTTTGTAGTATTCTTTAAAATCTCCGTGCAACAAGCCGTTTTTATAATATTCAAATCGGGCTACGCGATATTGTCCACCAACGGGTTCATAATACACAACTCTCTGACCATTAAGTTTTCCATTTTTATACCACTCTTGACTTTTTAATTGTCCTTTATTATCAAAATAGAGCCATAAACTGTCTTTTTGTTGGTTTACATATTTACCTTTAGCCATTATTCTACCAGACGACTCATGATAAAGGGTGGCATAGGCTTCTTTTGTACCATCTACAAATCTCATTTTAGATTCTACATTACCACTTTTATAGAAATAAGTAAATGTTCCGTAAGGTACACCATGCTTAAACTGTCCAACATATTTATATACTTTTACATCTTTATACGGTTTTTTCCATACTCCGTGCTTTTTACCTTGTGCATCTTTTTTATTGATGGTTTGCCCTTGAGAAAAAGAGACAATACTAGTTAATAAAATAAGAAGTAAAACTGTTTGTTTCATTTTAATTGTTTTAATGATTTGGCTACTGCTTGCAAATTTTCAAAAATATAATCGGCTTTGGTTAAAAGGTTACGATTATTTTTCAACATTACAGTTTTCATACCCAATTTTATACCAAACTCAATATCACTTTCAGAGTCTCCAATTAAAATTGACTTTGAAAAATCAATATCTGGATAATCAAATTTGGCGTGCAAGCCCATTCCTGTACCACTTTTGCGATAGTTACTACCTTCTTCTCTTAATTGAGGGGCGAAATATATTTTATTTATTTTACCTCCATAGGTTTCAACTAAATTAATAATGTATCCGTTTAAGTGATGCAAATCTTGTGTTGTCATAACGCCTTTACCAATACCTTGTTGATTAGTTACTACCAAAATTCGTCCAAATAGTTTAGTAAAATCGGCAATAGCTTGTGGTACACCATCAATAATTTTAAGCTCGTGTACTTGTTTAACATAATCATTAATAATTTGATGATTAAATACCCCATCACGGTCTAAAAACAAGGTCCATGTTTTATCTATTGGCAATTGATTAAAAGGTGGCAATGGTTGTTGGTCTTGTTTTACTTTTTCTTCAAATGCTTTATAATCTTCTGGAATTCCAATATCAATAAAATAGTCGTTAAATAGTTTTCCAAAAATGGCCTTTTTTACTGTATTTATCTCAAGATAATCAGATTCAAAGGAAAAAATATCTGACAATGGGAATTCATTTAAAATAGATTTATTTATGCAATAAATTCCGCCATTAATTATGGTTTTATCTCGGTATTGTTTTTCTTGAAATTCAATAATTTTTCCTTCAGAATGTTTTTCATCCTCAAATTTTATATCTACGCAACCGTATCTATCAACCTCAAACATAGTTTTTAAAGCTAAAGAACATTGGGCTTGTTTTCTAAAATGAAACTCTTCCAACGTCAATAAATTGACATCAAAAAGTGTATCTCCATTTAATACATAAAAATCATCTTCATCAATTTGATTCATGGCTAATTTTATGGCTCCACCTGTTCCTAAACGTTTGTCTTCTACGGCATATTCTATGACAATATCATTCCACTGATGTCCGTATCTTTCTTTAATGAGTTCCCATTTATAACCTACCGACAACACCACTTTATTGATGCCGTTTTTTTGTAAATATTTAAACACATATGTTAAAAACGGTTCATTATTAATTGGTGCTAAAGGCTTTGGGAACTCGCCAATTTCAGAACGTAGTCTTGTACCTAATCCACCAGCTAAAACGATTGCTTGTCTTATCTTAATGTCCATGTAAATAATCCGTTATGAGTAAATTCATAATGTTTAACTTCACCACCTAAATTTTCTAAGGCTTTAACAACTGGATATCTATTAGTTTTTTCGGTAAAAAACATCATAAAACCTCCACCACCAGCACCAGAAATTTTTCCACCAATAGCACCTGCCTTTATAGCGGTGTCATAAATGTTATCAATTAATTCATTTGATATTCCACTTGCCATTTGTTTTTTATTAATCCAAGATTGATGTAAAACCTCACCAATTTTTTTAACCTCTGACCTTAAAAAAGCCTCTTTCATTGAAAAGGCTTGTTTTTTAAGAGCGTGCATAGCTTCAATGGGCTTACTGTCAGATTTTTTTACATTTTCAATCTGTTTTTCGATAATTTTGGCTGATTCTCGGCTTGTTTTTGTGTAGTACAAAATTAAATCAAAAGCTATTTCGTGTAAAAAACTTTTTTTAATTCTGAGCGGATTAACTACCACCCTATCTTCATAAAATTCCATAAAGTTAACCCCACCAAAAGTTGCGGCATATTGGTCTTGTTTACCACCCGCCATTTTAAGGTCATTTCGTTCAATATCGTAGGCTAATTGTGCAATATCGTATTCGCCTAAGGGTAATTGTAACCATTCTACAAAAGCCCCCAAAACCGATACTACCAAAGTAGATGATGTTCCTAACCCACTACCTGTTGGAACATCCATTGATGTGGTTAATTCAAAACTTAAAGGTTGTCCGTTATTAAAATCTTTTACTATGCGATTATAAATACCTATTTGTAAATCTATTTTACCGTTTAAAGGCAAAGTTGATTGGGCTTCAAATTCGTATTTTTCATCATTATCAACAGAATGAAACACAATTTTATTATTGTTGGTTGGAATAATGCTTGTGCGAGCAAATAAATTAATGGTTGCATTTAAAATGGCTCCTCCAAATTGATCGGAATAAGGACTAACATCTGTTCCTCCTCCTGCTAAACCTAACCTAAAGGGGGCTTTACTTCTTATAATCATTTGTAACAAATAAATTAAATTAAAATGTAAAGATAATTATAAGAATGAGATTTATTACTGTGTAGCCTAATTGTTTTTTACAAATTAGTGTTTATCCTCTTACCCCAAATTATTCACAAATTTTCTATTACAAAGCCAAACTATCTGCTATAATTGAAAATGCTCGAAATTTATTTAGCTTCCCGACTTTGTTGGTACAGGCTAAAATGGGGTTACAATTCCTTCACTAAAAAATAATATTAAAATACTATCCATCCGTAAAAAGTTGCATTTACTAATTGAATTTAGGTTTCTTTATTCATTTTCTTCATAGTAACAAGAGTAATCAATACCTTTCATAAACATTTCACGGTCATTTATTTTTGTGGTTAGTG
>CAYQRJ010000239.1:0-4563 GCA_964419855.1 uncultured Crocinitomix sp. | reverse complement strand
TCAATATTAAATTTGCTTAACAATCCAACCACATTATTAGTTGAGAATTTAGCTTTTTTAATTTTGTTTGTGTCTGGGTCAATAATAAAATTTTCAGCTGAGGAAAAATCAACTTTTTCTAGGTTTGAATTGGCAAAAACAGCCCTTTTTAAGTCACAATTGTTAAATGTGGCGTTGGTTAAATTACATTCAGTAAAATCGGTTTCAATTAATTGACAATTAATAAATGGTGTATTCTTAATAGTAAGCCTGTAAAAAGAGCATTGGTTTATTTTGCAATCATTAAAACTAAACATTAAACCAAACGGGTTGCAGTTTTCAAAATCTACTCCTACAATTTTACATTGGTTAAATTCAACTGATCTAAAGGCGGTGTTAAGTAATTCTGTCATACTAAAATTGCAAGATTCAAACTCGCAATCGGTAAAAATAAAGTCATTTAAACGGATGTTTGAAAAATCGCAATTTGTAAAGGTACAATTTTCATACTCTCCAACATCTAAAGAAAATGAAGCAGTGTTAATATTGTCAAAATTTTTATCTAAAATATATTTTTTCATAAATATACAACTGTTGCTCCTCCATTATTAATTTCTTTAAAATCTAATTTGAGGTGTCTTTGATTTTCTATGCGTTCTAAATACTTATGAATTTCTGTACGTAAAACGCCTTCTCCTTTTCCGTGAATAATTAAGGCTTTTTTAACTTTTAAACGTAGGGCTTTATCAATAAAAATTCTGCAATATCGCATCTGAATCATCATTATTTCAGAATTAGGTAAAAATTTGTGGTCATCAATTAATTCCTCAATGTGCAAATCAATTTCAAAAGATTCTTGACGGTTGTGAGTTGCTGTAGTTCCTTGTTTATTGTTTAAAGTGAGTCTTTTTCGGTCTTGTTGCTCATTAATGACTTGTTCAATTTTTTCATCTGTTAATTTGTAATCAGATTCAGATTTGTAAGGTACAATTTGATTTTTTAAAAATGTAAAAGGCAATTCATTGACCTCTTCTTCAATGGTAATTTCTCTTCCGTTAATTTTTATAACTGTGCCAATTAATTTTTCGTGGATAACCGAAACTTTATCGCCAATTTTAAACATTTGAAGTATCAATTAATGGTTGAAAAACCGTATTCCAATGGGTAATAATTAAATTGATAGGAAAGTAAATTGAAATTCCAACAATTAAGATTACAATCAGTTTAAAAATGACAGAAGCATCCTCTTTAATTTCAATTTTTAAAATTTGACTAATTTGTTCAATTAATAAATTTTCATTTTCCCAAATGGTGTCGCTACTTGGTATCATTTCTTTTAATCGGGGATTGTTCTCTAAAAAAACATTGCGAATTTTCCAATATTCTCTATCGGTTAATGATTTGTATGTTTTTTTATAATTTACATCTTGTTCTTCCAGTTCTTTATGAATAAAATCGTTGCGTTGAATAGATTTAACTTTAAACGCCATTAAAAAACCAAAAGCCATTAAAACATACATCTCAAAATAAAAACCAACAAAAATAAAAATGATTGAAGATGCTAAAACAAAATACATTCTAATTGTATTGTTGTTTGGAAAAAATAATGTTTCAATAATTTTACCGCCATCTAATGGGTCAAAAGGAAGGAGAGAAAAAATATTAACAGCTATAAATAAAGTAGAGATGTTAAGTAAAAGTTCGTTTTTAGTGTTAAGGTAAGCATAAAATAAAAAAGTTCCAATAATTAAACCTGGCAAAGCACCTAATAAAACAGTAATTAAATATTGTTTTTGTGATACGGTTTCGGTTTTTTGTTTTAAAAAAGGACTAAAAAACGGAACGTACATCATTTTTTTATCGTTAAACTTAAACCATTTCATCCCCACAAAATGCCCCAATTCGTGAAAAAGAATAATAGCAAAAATACTTCCAATCAAAATAATATTTTCGCTAAAATAAAATACCATAATAAAAAGAGTAATGGCAATAAACATAAAGTTTCTTTGCAAAACATCTTTTATACCAATGCTTGGCATTTTTGGCTTAGAGGGATAATAATTTTCTAAATCGTTAAACATTACTTACAAAATTACAACATTTTAAATAAATCTCATTAATTTTGACACAAATTATGTTAAAAGCAACTAATATTCACAAACATTACAATGAGTTACCAATATTAAAAGGGATTGATATCACTATTAATACCAAAGAGGTGGTTTGTATTACAGGTCCATCTGGAGCAGGAAAAACTACTCTGTTGCAAATTTTAGGAACTTTAGACCAAGCAGATGAAGGAGAAGTAATGATTGACGGTATTAATATCAATCAGCTTAAAGGTAAAAAATTAGCCAAATTTAGAAATAATAAATTGGGATTTATTTTCCAGTTTCATCAATTATTACCTGAATTTACAGCAGTAGAAAATGTGATTATTCCTGCGCTTTTAGGTGGTAAAAGTAAAGTAGAATCTATTGATAAAGCTAAAAAAACTTTAGATTATTTAGGTTTGTCTCACCGATTAGACCATAAACCTGCCCAGTTGTCGGGAGGAGAGCAACAACGTGTAGCGGTGGCAAGAGCTATGATTAATGACCCTGCTATTATTTTTGCTGATGAGCCTTCAGGTAATTTAGATTCTAAAAATTCTAACGAGTTACATCAATTATTTTTTGAATTAAAGGAAGAACACAACCAAACATTTGTTATTGTTACACATAATCAAGAGTTGGCTAATATGGCTGACCGTAAGTTGGTGATGAAAGATGGCGTTATTTTACCTGAAATGTCTAATCAAAACACATCAAACCTTAATAACCATTTGGTTGAAGAAGAATAATGGATATTTTAGAGTTAAAATCTTTTCTTGATGATAAGGTAGAACAATTCAACACACCTCATTTTATTCAAGACGACCCCATTTCAATACCCCATCTTTTTACATTAAAAGAAGACATAGAAATTATAGGTTTTTTGGTGGCAACAATTGCTTGGGGCAAACGCCAAATGATTATTAAAAATAGTCATCAATTGGTTGATATTATGGGTGGTCAACCTTACGAATTTATTTTAAATGCCTCTAAAAATGATTTAAAAGATTTAAAATTTGTTCACCGCACATTTAATAGCATTGATTTGAATTTTTTTATACGGTCGTTACAAAACATTTATCAATCGGGGTCAAGTTTAGAGAAGGAATTTTCAAAAACCAAGCAACCTGTTAGTTATAAAATAGCCAATTTTAGAACGTCATTCTTGTCAATTCCTCACGAAAAAAGAAGTGAAAAACACATTTCTAATCCCTTAAAAAATTCATCTGCCAAGCGTTTAAATATGTATTTAAGGTGGATGGTAAGACAAGACAAAAAAGGAGTAGATTTTGGAGTATGGAAAAGCATTCATCCCTCAGAATTGTATTGCCCTTTAGATGTTCATACTGGAAACATAGCCCGACAATTAGGATTAATTACTCGCAAAGCAAATGATTGGAAAGCACTTGAAGAATTAATGACACATTTAAGACGATTAGACCCTACAGACCCTGTTAAATATGACTTTGCCCTTTTTGGTTTAGGCGTTAGTGGAGAGTTTTAGTTGATTAAATTGATTTTAAAGTCTGTATTAAACGTTAGGTACCCTTCTTTTTTTTCTGATGTATTAACATCAATAAAACCTTTTATTTTAGTTGTTTTTCCTTTTGTAATTAAATCAGCTAATTGTTTTGGGGTTAACTTTTTACCCATAAATACAAAAGGAATAATAACTTGACATCCGTTTTTATAGTTAGAACATCCGTAAGCAGTTTTACCTTTTAAAAAATGACCTGTTTTACATTTTGGGCAGTTGAGGTCTTCAATTTTGATGTCTTTTTTAGGGGCTCTTTTTTTCTTTTCTTTGGTTACAGATTCGGCAGAGGCAATTTTTTTTGGTTTAGCAAATTTTACATTGTTAGTAATTTCAACAATCATTTCAATAAGCTCTTTTTTAAATTGCTTAACGTCATATTCTCCTTTTTCAATTAAACGTAGTTTGTGTTCCCATTGCCCTGTTAATTCAGCTGATTTTAGTAAATCGGATTGAATGGTGTCTATTAAATCAATTCCAGTAGCAGTGGCGTGAATGTTTTTACGTTTTTTTTCGATATAACGTCTTCTAAACAAGGTTTCAATAATATTAGCCCGGGTAGATGGACGACCAATACCGTTTTCTTTCATTGCATCACGTAAATCTTCATCATCAACCAATTTACCTGCGGTTTCCATAGCCCTTAAAAGGGTGGCTTCAGTATAATATTTAGGAGGTGTGGTAACTTTTTCTTGCAATTGAGGTTCATGAGGTCCTTTTTCGCCTTTTTCAAAGCTGGGCATCAAATTTTCTTCTTTCTTTTTATTGTCAGTTTTATCAGAAGCATAAACAACACGCCAAGCGGGGTCAATAATTTGTTTGCCTGTTGCTTTAAAGTTTAATTTTTCTTTGTCGGTGTCTTCAACATAACCTAAAACTGTGGTGTTAGATACAATACAATCTGGATAAAAAACCGAAATAAAGCGTTTGGTTATGGTGTTGTATATATTTTGTTCA
>CAYQRJ010000238.1:0-4582 GCA_964419855.1 uncultured Crocinitomix sp. | reverse complement strand
TTTTATCCCGACAACTTTCGGGGGAAATTTATTTAGGACGCTATTGGTTTAAAATCAGTAATTTTTTTAAAAAAAACAACTGTCTTTTTTATGGAATTTTATCTAAATTAGCATCAACTAATAAAAAAAAGACAACAATTATAAAATATTAATGCTTTTAAACTTATTTTCAAGAAAAAATATCGCCAAATTACCAGATGAAAATTTGATTTCTGAGATTCAAAAAGGAAACCATAAATTAGCAATTGGAGAACTCTATAAAAGATATGCGCATTTAATGTTTGGTGTAGCTCTAAAATATCTAAAAAACCCTACTGAAGCTGAAGATGTTGTAATGAATATTTTTGTAAAACTAGACTTAAAAATTAAAAAAAGTAATATTAAACATCTAAAAAATTGGCTTTATACAGTAACTAAAAATGAATGTTTAATGAAGTTGAGAAAAACAAACCATTTAACTTCAGGTGTTGAAACTGCATTACTCCTTAAAGCTGATGATAGCCAAAATAAATTAGAAGAATATTTATTAAATGAACAAAAATATAAAATACTAGAGCAAACTATAAATAAACTTAAAGAAACACAAAAAATATGTATAGAACTTTTTTATCTTAAAAACAAATGCTACGATCAAATAGCAAATCAAACAGGTTTTGAAATAAAAAAAGTCAAAAGCTACATTCAAAACGGAAAACGTAACTTAAAAATATTGTTAGAAAATGAGCAAGTCTTTAAATAAAATACCATTCAGTAAAATAGAAAAGTATGTGCAAGGAAAAATGACCCCTGTTCAAAAAAATAATTTCGAAAAATTAGCATTAGACAATCCCTTTTTACAAGATGCCATTGATGGATACATCAATAATCCTAATAGCATACATTACTTTAAAACACACCTAAAAGTTAAGCGTAATAAATTTCAAGCATTAAATTATATTTTAATTACACTTGCTGGCTTGTTATTACTAATCGGAGGAGTGTTATTATGGAAGAGTAACTCAATTAACAATCAAACAATAGCTGAAGTAAAGCAA
Source organism: uncultured Crocinitomix sp. (assembly GCA_964419855.1). Taxonomy (GTDB): domain Bacteria; phylum Bacteroidota; class Bacteroidia; order Flavobacteriales_D; family Crocinitomicaceae; genus Putridiphycobacter. The sequence goes on along the minus strand of CAYQRJ010000238.1, from coordinate 3,548 downwards.
AAAAGCACACCAAAAAATCATAAAGAATTTGAAATACTGCCTATAGAGTTAGATACACTCTCATTAATCGAACCTCTAAAACAAATAAAACATCATGATATTGTTACCTCACAAACCAAAAAACAAAAATTCAACCAAACTCAAACAAAGAATAAAAATGAACAAAAAATAAATCTAATTGATGTTGATGAACCTGATGAAGAAGAAGAAATTAACACTTTTGATAAGCAAGAAATCAAAGTTTATCCTTTCGTTTATTATTATAACATAGCTGTAGTAGATTATACCAAATATGAAAATAGAACGCAAATTATGGAAAAAACTACTTATGTGCTATCTGGAACAGAGGCAAGCTATGAAAATAATGAAGATAAACAAATGTCTGAGTTAATTCAAAAAAAAGTAGATATACCCTATATGAAATATATAGAAGAAGCCATCTATTATTTCTCAAAAGGCAAATATAAAAACGCCCTAAAAAGATTTCAAGTTATAAATGAACAATACAATAATGACTTAAATGCTCTTTTTTATGGTGGACTCTCAAATTATAATCTTGGTAGATTTGATATAGCATTAAATGATTTTACTAAAATTATAAATTTAGAGCAAAACCCTTTCTATGAAGATGCCCTTTGGTATCGGGCAAAAACATATATTCAGTTAAAACAAAAAGAAAATGCTAAAACAGACCTTGAATTATTAGCACTCATATCAAATTATTACCAAAAACAAGCTTTACAACTGTTAAAAGAATTGTAATTTAGTAATTCACCACTAACCTTGCAGGTTTACTCCACAAAGCACGTAACCTACAAGGTTTACAATCTCGCTATCAACATCAATACTACTTAAACAGCAAGGTTTACAATCCCGCAACAATAATATCATAATCATCACTATCAAGGTTTAAAAAATATTATTAAAGTTACCTTTCATTGTTAAATAAAAATAAAGTTTTCAACAATTTTAGGCAATTTCATTTAAAAATATTACCTTTGAATTTATTACAAAAAAAAACAATGTAAATGGGGAAGATAATTGCAATAACAAACCAAAAAGGAGGAGTAGGAAAAACAACCACAGCTATTAATTTAGGAGCAAGTTTTGGAGTGTTAGAATATAAAACACTAATTGTTGATGCAGACCCACAAGCTAATGCCACATCAGGTGTAGGGTTTGATCCACGCAATGTTACAACATCAATTTACGACTGCTTAGTTAATGATGTTGAAGCCAAAAGTTTAATAATTGAAACCGAAAACCCAAATCTCGACATATTGCCAGCACACATAGACCTTGTTGGTGCTGAACTCGAAATGATTAATATGCCAAACAGAGAACATAGACTCAAAATGGCATTAGAACCCCTAAAAAATGAATACGATTTTATCATTATAGACTGTTCTCCATCTCTTGGACTTATAACGGTTAACGCTCTTACTGCTGCAGACTCAGTTATCGTCCCAGTACAATGCGAATACTTTGCCTTAGAAGGACTAGGTAAACTTTTGAATACTATAAAAATAGTACAGTCAAGATTAAATCCTCAATTAGATATTGAAGGAATTGTTTTAACCCTTTACGATACACGTTTAAGATTAGCAAATCAAGTCGTAGATGAAGTTAAAACCCATTTTCAAGAACTAGTTTTTAATACCATTATTCACCGAAACACAAGGCTAGGGGAGGCACCAAGCTTTGGAGAAACAATAATCATGCATGATGCCACCTGCAAAGGAGCAATTAATTACCTTAACTTTGCGCGTGAAGTACTCCAAAAAAATGACATGACAAAAATTAAAAATAAAGACAAACAATTAATTTAAGCATGAGCAAAAAAAGAGCATTAGGAAAAGGTTTAAGTGCTTTGTTAGAAAGTGCTTCTACTGATATTACCACATCTAATAATACATTACAAGGTAGTCAAACAGTTGGTTCAATATCCTCAATACCAATTAATAAAATTGAAGCAAACCCGTTTAATCCACGTACAAATTTCGAACAAGAAGCACTAAAAGAATTAGCATCATCTATCAAAGAACACGGAATAATCCAACCCCTAACAGTTAGAAAATTAGGTAGAGATAAATTTCAATTAATATCTGGAGAAAGACGGTTTAGAGCATCACAACTAGCAGGACTTACTGAAGTACCTTGCTATATTAGAATAGCTAATGATGCCACAATGCTCGAAATGGCACTAGTAGAAAATATTCAACGTGAAGACCTAAACGCAATAGAAGTAGGATTGTCATACCAAAGATTAATTGATGAATGCAATTTTACACAAGAAAAATTAGGCGAAAAATTAGGTAAAAGTCGTTCAAACATTACCAATTATTTAAGACTTCTAAAATTGCCAGCAAAAGTCCAAATTGGAGTACGAGAAGGACTAATATCCATGGGGCACGCCAGAGCATTAGTGTCAGCAGGCAATGAAAAAATGCAAGAAGAATTATTTACCAAAACCTTAACAGATGGTTTGTCCGTTAGAGAATTAGAAGAATTAATTAAAGGAAAAAAAGCCCCTCAATCAACCAAAAAATCTAAAAACACAACCACTTATCCTTTATCTAATGATGTAGTTAATTTTAAAGTAAGCCTAGCAAAAAAACTTAATTCTAAAATAGATATAAAAACAACTCCAAAAGGAAAAGGTAAAATCATCATTAATTTTAATAACCAAAACGAACTCAAAAAAATTATCGAATCATTAAAGTGAAAAAAATAATCCTTTTTATAACACTCTTTACATCTGTCAACACCTTCGCTGCCGACTCAACCCAAATCGATACATCATACACTCACATAAGAAAAAGAGCAGCCATACTATCCACAATCATCCCTGGTACAGGACAGTTTTATAACGAAATAGGACACCGAAAAGTACAAGGACGTAAAAACCTGTCTTGGTGGAGAGCCCCACTATTTTGGGCAGGTCTTGGAGCAACAAGCTATTTTGCCTACTTTAACGGAAAAGAAGCACTCCAACTCAAAAAAGAATGGTTGTACAGAAAAGACAATAATGGTTTAACACTATACCCACAATATGACTCAATATCTACCCAAAGCTTAATTAATGGAGATAATGATAATACATTCGGATTTCTTAAACACGCTAAGTGGCGAGATTATAACATAGCAGGTTTCGTTCTCATTTATGGGCTAAACATTTTAGACGCCTATGTTGATGCACATTTTGTAACCTTTGATGTATCCAAAAACTTAACCTTTTCATTTCAACCTAAAATGTATTCAGTAAAAGATTATGGCATAAGTTTAAATTTCAATTTTAATTAATAACTCAATAACTCAACATCCACCACCAAAATCATCAACTCCTAAAAGCACACCTTATATATAGTAAAACAAAAAAATCAATATCTCTAACATCATTCTGGCTGTGCCCCATTCGGGTCGTTCATACGGCTAAAGTTTAAAATCGCACACCAACAGTTGTAAATTATTTAAAGGCGCTTCCAAGGTCGCACTTTAACCGCAAAAATTCATGGAATTAGCTTTGTTTAGATGTGAAATTTTAAAAT
>CAYQRJ010000237.1:0-4607 GCA_964419855.1 uncultured Crocinitomix sp. | reverse complement strand
GTCAGTTCGATTGTTCCGATAACTATCGGAATGTATCGAGAACATAGCGGGTTGTTGACTCCGACACCTGTTCTCGATACAATTTTATTTTTTATCCAAAAAAATAAAACCACTCGAACTGACAATTTGATACCTTAAATTGTAAATAAAATCAAGACTTTAGATGTTATTTCAAAAAACGTTTAGGACGGGATTGTTTTTTTTCTATTTTTTGTGAGTTTTCTTGTTCTTAATTTGCGGGATGTAGTTGTTGATTTAAAAATCTAAATGGCGAGATTTTTTCTCGTCATAAATATCAGAAATTTTAATTAAAATACCTGTTTCTTCTACTCCTCCAAAATCTGGGTTTAATGCGGTGCCAAAAGATTTCATAGAAGGAGATAGCTGCATATAATTATTAATAAGTGGTGGAATTTTCTCTCCTCTTTCTCTTACAAACTGTTGTAATATTTTTAAAGCTGTTTTAAACTCCTTTTGTTTTTCATCAGGTGTTTTACCTTTAGGCAATTCAATTAGTTTTAAGATTTCACTTTTATCAATATCAGTATGAACAGGGTTAATGGGAGTCACTAATTTTTCATTATCTGGAAACATTGTTTTCATAAAAGCAAGCACTGCTTTTTTTGCAATTTCGTCATAATGTTCGTACATGGTTACTTTACCAAAAAAATAATCAATTTGAGGGTTATTAACAACAATAGCTCCTAGCCCATCCCATAAATTATCTAAAGAGAAAAGCCCTCTACGAGAGTTAGCTGGTTGATATTTGGGTTGCACCCACGATCTACCTAATTCTATTGTTTTAGGTAAATATTCTTTTATAAATGTTTCTGAAAAATTAAAATAATGTTTTGTGGATAAATCAATTTCATTACCATTAATTGCAGTTTTACAATCAATAAACCTATACCCTCCTACAATTTCATTTTCATCAGGCGCCCAAACAATGAGTTGTTGATAGCAATGTTCGTTGGTATCATATTCATCAATGTCTATTGGTTGCCCTGTTCCTCCACCTGCTGTTGCAAATGTTAGCTCTCTCAATCTACCAATTTCTTTCATTACATTTGGAGAATTGTGATGATTAATGATATAAATTTCGTTTTTTAATTTACTTGTTAATCTTACAAACGTATTTTTATTTAGCTCTTTTTTAAGTAAAGCCAAGTCAACCGGTGGTAATATATAGCTTAAGTCTTTGTTCATTAATTAATTGGTTTGTAAACAATTTGTTTAACATATTCAGCCCAATCTTTATCAGATTTGCTTTTGTCAAATTTCGTGTATTTTATTGATTTACCAAAGAAAATTTTATACTTTTTATTTTTTTGTTTTAAAGTCTCATCAATTAAGTAGAATAATTCAAGGTTTGCTTTGATTCCAAAAAACTTTCTAATTTTATATAATCTATAAAAAAAATTAGACAATTCACCATCAATAAAAACAGGTATCACATCTCTTTTAAACTTTTTAGCTCTTGTAATAAAGGCTTTTTTCCATTCTAAATCTTTAACTGTTTTTCCGAATTTTCTACTTACTAAACCTGCTGGAAAAACAAAAACTGCTTGTTCTGATGCAAATAAATCATTTAATTGCTGCAAAGATGCTTTTGAATTGGTACCGTATTTATTTATCCCTACAAATACATCTTCTAGGTTTTTTAAATTCATTAGCACATCATTTACTACAAACTTAAAATCTGTTCTTACCTTTGATATTTCTTGAATTAAAGCCAAGGCATCCATACCGCCAAGCGGATGATTACTAGCAAAAATAACGCCACCTGTTTTAGGTATATTTTCTAATCCAAAGGTTTCTACTTTAATATTAAAATCGGATAAAATAGCTTTTGAAAACTCAAACCCATTTAAACCTTTTTTATCATTTAAAATTTGATTGATTTCGTTTTGGTGCAGAACACGTTTTAAATATCTAATCACAAAACTAGGTAACCATTTTGCTAGTTTTGGATTTTTTTCTTTTAATATTTTATCTACATCAATAAATTTTTCCATAACATAAAAAATGCGATTGAAACTTATTATTCAACCGCATTTTAATGATTTAATGATTATCCTAAAAACGGATACCTATAATCTTTTGCAGACACAAAAGTTTCTTTAATTGTTCTAGGGCTTACCCATCTAATTAAATTTAAGTAAGACCCTGCTTTATCATTTGTACCCGAACCTCTGGCGCCACCAAATGGTTGTTGTCCTACAACAGCACCTGTTGGTTTATCATTGATATAAAAATTACCTGCAGCGTGAGTTAATTTTTTAGTAGCTAACTCAATGGCATATCTATCAATAGAATAAACAGCACCTGTTAAGGCATATTCAGAAGTAGAATCTAATAACTCTAATGTTTCTTCATATTTATCAGCATCATATACATAAATGGTCATTACTGGTCCAAAAATTTCTTCAACCATTGTTTTAGATTGAGGATTTTTAGTTATAACAACAGTTGGTTCAATAAAATACCCTTTAGAATTATCGCAATTTCCGCCACAAATAATTTCATTATCTGCATCATTTTTGCAGTAATCTATATAAGATTTAATGGTGTTAAATGCTTTTTCACTAATTACTGCATTAATAAAGTTTGATGTATCATCAGGCGCTCCCATTTTAAATGAGTTAACTTGTTCTTTTACAATTTCTAAAACTTCATCTGCTATATTAGATGGGATATAAGCTCTAGAAGCCGCAGAACATTTTTGTCCTTGGAACTCAAATGCTCCCCTTGAAATAGCAGTTGCTACTTCTGTTGGATTAGCAGATTTATGGGCAATGATAAAATCTTTCCCTCCTGTTTCACCAACAATTCTAGGATACGATTTATAAACATCAATATTCTGTCCTATGGTTTTCCATAAATGCTTAAATACACCAGTTGACCCTGTAAAATGTAAACCTGCAAAATCTGGATGAGAAAAAATAACTTCACCTGCTTCTTGACCTGACACTGTTACCATATTTATAACGCCATCAGGCAGACCTGCTTCTTTAAACAAATCCATAATAATTTTAGCTGAGTATATTTGAGTTTCTGCCGGTTTCCAAACAATGGTATTTCCCATCATAGCGGGTGCAGCACTTAAATTAGCGGCAATAGATGTAAAATTAAATGGGGTTAATGCAAAAATAAATCCTTCAAGCGGTCTGTACTCTAATCTGTTCCACATTCCTTGATTAGAACCAGGTTGATCTTTATAGATTTGTTCCATATACGCCACATTGAATCTAAAGAAGTCAATTAATTCACAAGCGGCATCAATTTCGGCTTGAAATACATTTTTAGATTGCGCTAACATTGTGGCTGCATTTAATTTATCTCTGTAAGGTCCTGCTAATAAATCGGCAGCTCTTAAAAAAATTGAAGCCCTTTGTTCCCAAGATAAATTTGCCCAATCATTTTTTGCTTTCATGGCAGCATCAATTGCCATTTTTACATGTTCAGCATTTCCTCTATTATAATGACCTAAAACTTTTTTATGTTCATGGGGGGGAGATAATACTTTTTTATTATCAGTTCTTATTTCCTCACCACCAATGTACATTGGTACATCAATAGGGTCGGCATTATACATTTTTTTGTATTCTTTAAGCAAACTTTCTCTTTCTTTGCTACCTTTTTCGTAGTTCTTTACTGGTTCATTAACCGGCGTTGGAACTTTAAATATTGCATTTGACATAATTGTTAATTTTACAAAATGATATGCAAAAGTAACTAAAAAAAAGGGAATAAGATGGTGCTTTAAATCACAAAAAAAGTTAATACAATTGTATTGCTACAAATTAATTAAGTTTTGAAGTAGCGATTAATTGGAATTTAGGGATATTGGCTCTAAATTCTTCAAGAGAATTCATTTCAATAAAAGTAAAGAAGCCACTCATATAACCAATCTCAGAATGAATATCGCAACCACTCACATATACGTGTTTTTGACCCGGTTTTAAAATAGGTTGCTCTCCAACTACACCGTCCCCTTCAACTTCTCTAGCAGGATTTAAAGAATCAAAAATATACCAATATCTACTCATTAACTGAATATCAAAATCATTGGTATTTTCAATTTCAACTCTATAGTTAAAAAAGTAAATTCCTGTTTCTACATTTGAGAGATCTTTTCTGAAAATACTTTCAACACTTATTTTTACACCGTATGTAACTGCTGTTATCATTACTACAAATATAGTTATTTTTTGTTATCTATAAACTATAACGAAAAATTTAGTTGAAAGGTTGGGTTTGGTTTAGTTAGTTCCCCGATAGGAATCGGGAAAGTTGGTTGGTTGGTTACCTTATTGGAAACAAGATTTTTTTAACCTCTGTACTTTTTGGTGTGGCTTTATTGTTTTTTTTTAGTTTTACTTTTAACTAAAATCAGAAAATAACATTACTTTAGTTGTTGGATAATATGAAAAGAAACCATTATCCCGCAAAATTCACCACTATATTATCATCACTTAATTAAAACGCAGTAAATTAAATTATTAAGGAATTTATTATACAATTTAACAATACCCAAACTTGAGGAAGTTTAAAATTATCTTTATTCATCTGCTATATTTCTAAACCCTTGAAATACTAAGGTATTC
>CAYQRJ010000236.1:0-4609 GCA_964419855.1 uncultured Crocinitomix sp. | reverse complement strand
AGTTTTAGCCTGCGGATAGGCTTTGGTAAATGTTTTTGAAATTTTAGCTTTAGATTTTGCATTCCATTTAAACTCTATTGCAGTTAAACAATCATTTTCTACTTCAATTAAGTCAATTTCTTGTTGTTGAGTTGTTCTCCAAAAGTAAAAATCAACCTTTTTGTTTTGATAATATTTAAATTTAACCCGTTCAGAAATTAAATAGTTCTCCCACAATGCACCAACATCTGTTCGACTATTTATATGATTAAAATTACCAATTATGGCGTTTCTTACACCACAATCATAAAAATATATTTTTTTACTTTTCTTTAATTCATTTCTAACATTTCTGCTATAAGATGGTAATCTAAAAATCACAAATGTTTGCTCTAGTAAATGTATATATTTTTCAACCGTACCTTTGTCTGCCCCAACTAACTGTGCAATTTCATTAAAAGATACTTCACTTCCAACCTGTAGAGCTAAAGCCTTTAAAATATTATGTAATAACTTTGGTCTTTTAATGGTATCAAGCATTAAAATATCTTTATACAAATAACTATCGGTAATTAGAGACAATAACTCTTCTTTATCATCAATTGAAGTAACTATTTCCGGATAAGAACCAAAGATTAAACGCTGGTCTAATTGCCTTTTTTCTTCTAATAAACCATGATGATTAACCATTTCTTTAAAAGATAATGGATATAAAATGTATTCAAACTTACGACCAGTTAAGGGTTCATTCATTTGATTTGCTATTTCAAAAGTTGAAGATCCTGTAGCAATCACTTGAATATTTTTAAGTTTATCTGTAATCAACTTTAATGTTAAACCAATATTATTTATTCGCTGAGCCTCATCAATAAACAATATATTATTTTTACCTACATAATTTTTTATCTGAACAGATGTAATCGATTTAAATTGGTCTCTTATATCTGGCTCATCTCCACTAATATGTAAAAATGAATCTGATTGTTGTTTTAGAAACCTTTCTATTAAGGTCGTTTTGCCAACTTGACGTGCTCCGAATAACAAAATAGCCTTACCTCTATGCAGTTTTTTTTGAATATTAAATAACACTAACCTTTTAATCATATTAACAAATATATAACAATTTTCGATTGTAACCTTAAAAAAAAATAATAATTTTCGATTGTAATCCTAAAAAACTATAATAATTTTCTATTTTAATACATTTCAAACTAAATAATTTTTTTTTACATTACTTTAAAATAACGATAGGAAAATCTTGTCCAAAACTGTAAGAGGTTGGGTATTGGGCAGAACCGTGATATTTTTCAGACAACTCAGGAACACGCTCATCAACATAAGTTTTAATTTCATTAATGGTTATTTTTCCGTCAGTGGCTGAAGCCATATCTTTTCCCATTAAAATTTCAAGTAAGGCGTAAGTAAATAGTCCGTGTTTTAAATCACCTGATTCATTAGCGTATTGGGCATCTTGAGAGGCGGTTAAAAAAAATGTGCCTGTATTTCTTGCCAATTGAGCAATGGCTTTTTCTCTATTTCCACCCCTTGATGCCAAAGTGTTAATAGCGCCTCCAGAATGACAAGCGTCTAAAATAAATAATTGTTTCTGTGCTTTAATGGTTTTTGAAAACTCCATCAATTCTGTGGCAGATACACCTTCTTTATCAAGTAAATCTTGCGAGCCATATAAATTGGTTAAAGCATAAGCTACCAAGTAAAAATCGGTATTTGCTCCTTGACTCATTACCCCGTGTCCGGCATAATAAAACACCAAAACATCTTCAGCATTTATTTTTGATTGTAGAGCTTTAAATTGTTCAATAATAGATGTTTTTGTAGCTTTTTCGTTATACAATTCATTAACATAAACGTGGTCAAATAAAGTATTGGCTTTTTGGTTGATGGACTTAGTAAAATCTTTAGCATCTTTAACCGCATAATTTAATTGATAATTGGGGTTTTTATAATTGTTAATGCCAATAGAAAAAATGTATAAATCAGAATTGGTGATGGAATCATTAAACATAACATCAATGCTAACTGGGTCTGACTCCACTTGGTTAGAGTTAACCGCAACTGCTGTAATGTGATTTTTACCCGACACCAATTCAATGTCAAAAGGTCTGTCTTTTTTTACGCCTCTAAAATTAATGTCTTGTTTATAGGTTTCGTTATCAAGTAATTTACCATTGTTGTAAAGTCGTATTTCTTGAATATTTTTACTGTTTTCGGTAATAAAAACATTAACTTTAAATTGTTTTGATTTACTAATGTATGCTCCTTCATCAGTTTGACCTCTATTTTGAGTTTCTACAAGTTGAATGTCTAAAACAGGTTTTTGTTTGATAAATTGATTAAGATTTTGTTGAGTATCACCAAATTTTTCACCGCTCATTAAACGTTCTATTAAATGAGGGGTATAATATTTTTTAAATAAAGAATTGACAGAAATTACATCAAACCCCGAAACATAATTAACTAATTTTAATGCTTTAGGAGAACCATCAAAATAACCTTTTTCTGTTTTTGCAAGCCAATCGTTACTATTAATTTGAATGTAAGTGTAAATAGGTTTTTGGTTTGAAAAATCCCATACAATCACTTCACCATTAATGGCTCTGCTTATTAAATATTTATTGTTAGATGTAATTTGAATACTTGTAACACTTGCCGAATGCCCCTTTAATTTTGATTGTAACTGACCTTTATTATTCCAAATGTAAATCACTTTATCAGCTCCGCCAGTTAAAATGTTATTATCTATCCATTTGGCAGCATAAACAGGTTGGTTGGGTTGTCCCATTTTGGCAATTATCATTCCGGTTAAAACATCCCAAACTTTTATGTAACCGTCCCAACTTACACTTACCATTTGTTGTTGGTTGGGCGAAAAATCAATGTCTGATATGGTTTGAGTGTGTCCTACCAACGACCTAAATTTTTGACGAGAATCTACTTCCCAAAAATCTAAATGATTAACCACATCTCCAGACAAAATATACAAATCATTAGGCGAATATCTTACAATATAAGGAGACGCACTTTTTAGTTCAATTCTTTTAATGATGTGTTGTTGTTTGAAGTTCCATACCAAAACACTCCCGTCCCAACTGCCAGATATTAATGTGTTATCATCTAAACTAAATCTTAAATCAAACACAATTGAACTATGACCTTTTAAAACATATTTTAATTGACGCAAAGCAACGTCATATATTCTAATTTTTCCGTCACCACCTGCAATGGCTAACCATTTGTTATTATGGCTAAATTGATGAGTAAGTAAAAGTTTAGAGTTAGTAAATCGCTTGGCAATTCTACCTGTTTTAATGTTAATTAATAAGGCAGAGGTGTCAATTTTACCAATTAAAAAGTACTTATCGTCACCACTAATACTAACATTGCTTTTATGTGATAAATAATTTAAAATACTTTGGTCGTAATAGCTGGTTTCGTCATATTTTAAACCATTTTTACCCTGTTGATTAAGATAGCCTTTAAATGTTTTTATTTTTTTAACTTTATTAGCATCCCAAATCATAATGGTATTGTTTTTTGAAGGTAAAATAATTTGATTTAATGTAGGGTGAAACTTAAATTCATAATAATCAATCCATTTATTTTTAATGTCAAACACTTTTTGTTTTGTTTTAACATTAAAAACCTGTAATTGGTTACCAAAAGATAAAAGTAAAAATTGACCATCATTAGAAAAAACAAGGTTTTTGGGTCGAGCTTCTACTGAGCCATATTTAATTAATTTTTTCCCTGATTTTAAATCCCATAAAATTCCATCTAATTTAGAGGACATTGTAAAAATAAATTTACTATCATTACTCATGCAAAGAGAAGTGTTACAGCCATCACACCCTTTTTCATTATCACTTTTTAACGTATGTATTAATTGACCAGTTTGGCTATTAAAAACTTGCGTAAACAATTTAGAGGAGCCAATAACAATATATTTATCGTCAGGGCTAAAATTCATAGTGTAAGCTTTGTCAAAAGGAATTGTAAACAAAGTGTCTGTTGTATTTAAGTCAATGCAAGCTACTAATTTATTGTTGATTTTACTTAGAGCTTTTGTACCTATAGAATTAATAAGGTGTTTTTCTTTATAAGCACCATAATCTTTATGCAAAATAGCTTTTAATTTACCAGATAGGGTTTCAAAAACAAAATATTTATTTCTGTCACTTAACACAATAATCAAAGCATCATTTTTACTAAAATAAGCATTGGCAACAATAGTGTTTTTTATACGATATTCTTGTATGATATTTCCGGTTAAAACATCTACTAATTTAATGGTGTTGTCTTTAGATGTTGACAGAAAATAGTTGCCTTTTTTGTTAAAATTTATAGTTTTAATTGATTTGGAATGAGGCGTAAAAGATCTGATTTGTTTAGTAGATTTAATGTCCCATAAAATAATTGAATTGTCGCCACTACCTGTTAAAATAAATTTTCCGTTGGGGCTAAAATCGGCACATCTAATGTATTGATTATGTCCCATTTGCACAACAGCCTCAATGGTTGGTGGCTGGTTTTGAGCAAAAGTCATCAACTGAAAAAAACTTAAAATTAAAAATAGTTGTTTCATCTTATGTTTCAAATATACAACTATTTA
>CAYQRJ010000235.1:0-4623 GCA_964419855.1 uncultured Crocinitomix sp. | reverse complement strand
TGCAGGAAACCAACAACAAACTCTTTTTATGATTAAAGAGTTTCCGCAAATTACCATTGAGCAGATTGATGGCTATAACGTAACATTATCATCACATCAATCTACTTACTTACAAATGGCTAAGCAGTTAAACAAAATAACATCTGCCATAAAAAAAGAAAACAAATGGGTTGAGCACTACGTCAAACAACACAAAGTTGATGTTATTATTTCTGACAACCGATATGGGTTTAGAAATTCAAATGTTAAGTCAATTTTTATGGGACATCAACTTAATGTTTATGTGCCTTATTTCAGACAGTTGGTCAATAAAAAATTAAGCAAATACATTAATCAATTTAATGGTTGTTGGATTGTAGATGATGAGTCAATTAATTTAGCTGGAGATTTGTCTAATCCAAAATACTTATCAATTCCATACAATTACATTGGTTTGTTAAATAGATTGACTAAAAAAGAGGAAGGTATTTTATTTGATTATTTAATCATTATCTCAGGGGCTTATCCTGAAAATGAACATTTTTTAAAAAAGGTAGAAGACTATTTTAGTCAGAAAACAACAAGTTTAGTCATTATTAGCACAGTTAAGTCTAATCAACCTATTAAAAATGCAAAATATATTTACAACCCAACTACTAATGAGTTAAATACTTTAATTAATCAGTCTAAAATAATTGTTTCTAAATTAGGATATACTACCCTAATGGAAATGGTAGGTTTAGAAAAAGATTGTTTTTTAATTCCAACCAAAGGTCAGTTTGAGCAAGAGTATCTAGCTAAGCACATTTGTTATAAAACTATTAAAATGATAAATTCTGTTAATAACATTAATTGATTTTTTTATACTTTTACATCTAAATACACTACCTTTATTTTTTTATGAATAACAAACGGATTAAAGCTGTCATTATATTAGGTATAGTTTCTATACTTTGTATTCTTGTTATTCAGTTTTTTTGGATTAAAAAGAATATTGATTTTCAAAAAACATCTATCGAACTACAAAAAAGACAAGACAGCATTAATTCTAGACAGTTTAATGAAAAAGTAAGTTTAGCTTTAAAAAATGTGGCTGACGAAATTCAAGAATTAAATCATCAAACTTATGATTTATACGGAAAAGTTAAGCAATTAACTACTAACTATTTTACGGTTGAGTTAGAAGATACTTTACACCCTTATTTATTAGAAAGATTACTCAAAAATGAATTTTATCATCAAAACATAAAAGAAGATTTTAGATATGGCATTTACGATTGCTATTCGGATAGCATTGTGTATGGCGACTTTATAAAATTTGCTAACGATTCAACCTTTATAAAAGATGAAAGTGTCAAAAATGATAATAAAGAAATTGCCGATAAAGAATTACAACTAAAATTAAATACAGATGTTCATTATTTTTCGGTTGTTTTTCCTAACATAGATAGTGTTACCATTGATAATATTCCACAAGATGTAACACCTTGGTATTATCTATTTTCTATATTATTTTTAGTATTAGTGTTTTTTATTTACACTTTAAGTGTATTGTTGCAACAAAAAAAATTGTCAGACATTAAAACGGATTTTATTAATAATATGACCCACGAGCTAAAAACTCCTATTTCTACCATTAGACTAGCTAGTGAAACCTTAATTAATGATGCCAATCAAATTGATAAAGACAAACTTTTAAGATATTCTAGCATCATCTATAAAGAAAACAAACGTTTAGAACAACAAGTTGAAAAAGTGTTAAGCATTGCAAAATTAGATAAAGGTGAGGTTAAGTTTAATAATCAAGTAATTGATATTCATGAAATAATTGAAGAGGCGGCTGAAAATATTGAATACAATCAACTTGAAGAAATTGGAGGAAGTATCAATCTAAAATTAAACGCCAAAAAACATTTAGTTGATGCTGATGTGGTTCATATCACCAATATTATTTATAATTTACTGGACAATGCCATTAAATATTGTAATCAAATTCCAAAAATTGAAATAGAAACCCAAAATATAGGTCAGCAAATTGAAATTAAAATAACTGATAACGGTATAGGTATATCTAAAGACAATCAAAAACATTTATTTGATAAATTTTATAGAGTACCCACCGGAAATTTACACAATGTTAAAGGATTTGGTTTAGGATTATTTTATGTTAAAACAGTAATTAATCAAATGGGAGGTAATATTTGGGTTAAAAGTCAGTTAGGAAAAGGCAGTCAATTTAGATTTACCTTGCCATTAAAAAAGAATGAAAATGAGTAAAATAAATATATTATTAGTAGAAGACGATACCAATTTAGGTTTTTTAATTCAAGACACTTTAAAATCTGAAGGATATAATGTTCATTTATGTTTAGATGGTGTTGAAGGGCTTAAAAAATTTAATGATAAAGCTTTTCATTTATGTATTTTTGATGTAATGATGCCAAAAAAAGATGGCATTACTTTAGCCAAAGATATTAGGAAAATAAACACCAACATCCCTATTTTATTTTTAACCGCAAAATCGCAAACAGAAGATAAAATAGAGGGATTAAAAGCTGGTGGAGATGATTATATGACCAAACCTTTTAATTCGGAAGAGTTTGTTTTAAGGGTTAAGGCTTTGCTAAGAAGAGCTAATCCCGAACTAGAAAAAGAAGAACCAAAAATATATCCAATAGGGTCTATTACTTTTGATACTGAAAATTACAAATTGATTTTTAAAACTGGTGATGAAAAAAAGTTAACGAAAAAAGAAACCAAAATTTTATTAATGTTGGTTCAGCATAAAAATAAAGTTTTGCCAAGAGATGTTGTACTTAATGCCGTTTGGGGGCAAGATGACTATTTTGTGGGTAGAAGTTTAGATGTTTTTATAACCAAAATCCGAAAATATTTAAAACCTGATGAAAATGTAAAAATTGAAAATATTCACGGTGTTGGATTTAAACTTGAAGCTTGATACATTACAGAAACATAATAGGTGAAATTATAGGAACTTTTATCTTAGTTTTTATTGGTACAAGCTCTGTTGCAGTAGCGGTTTTATTTGGCAACTTAAATTTGTATCAAATAGCAGCAATTTGGAGTTTGGCTGTTATTCTTGGTATTTATGCTTCTAAAAATTTATCTAACGCTCATCTAAATCCAGCGGTATCTTTTGGTTTTTTAGTAAAAAAAGATATAAAATTAAACTTGTTTTGGCAATATGTTTTAGGACAATTTATTGGTGGTTTTTTCGCAGGATTGACAGTATATTTCATCTTTAAAAACCAAATAGAAACCTACGAAACACTACATCAAATTGTAAGAGGCTCTGAGCCTTCTAAACAAACTGCCATGATGTTTGGAGAGTTTTATCCTAACCCTGGAAACAACAATTTGAAACAATTATCAACCCTAACAGCTTTTGGGTTAGAAGCCGGTGGCACATTTGTATTGATGATGGTTATTTTGTTATTAACTCAAACCAAAAGAAATTTAAACCCCATTACACCCACCTTAATTGGTTTAACCGTTGGAGGACTAATTATTTTAATTGCTCCTTACACACAAGCAGGATTTAACCCCGCAAGAGATTTCGCCCCTAGGTTGGTAAGTTTTTTCATGGGCTGGAAATCAATCGTTTTTGACTTGCCTTACTGGGGATTTTTTACCGTTTATATTTTAGCTCCTTGTGTTGGTGCTGGTTTAAGTACAATTATTTTTGCAAAATGGATTAAAGTTAAAATTTTAAAATCAAATTAATAATCACTCCTTAATTAAACTAATAAAATCAGTTATTAATTGATTGCCTGAATTGATTAAATCAAATTTAAAATCATTCATTTTCCATTTTAACATGTGTAATCTAAAAATTCCCATTATCATGTGGGTTAATGTTTGAGAATTAACACTTGAAGTCATTTCATTTTTACTTTGTCCTTCTTCAAAAATTAAATTTAAGTGTTTTTGTTTTACTGCCATTATTTGTTTTACCGCTTGATGTGTTTTTTCGTTATTCTCCCACAATCCATCAGAAAATACAGCCACCAAATAATGGGTGTTTTTATTAAAAAAAGTAAATTGATTATTGAATAATGTCTTTAATTTTTCAATGGCATCTATATCAGAATTAATAATCTCGCCAATTCTTTTATCAATATTTGAAGCTAGATAAGTTAGCATTGCAAAAATAATATCATCCTTACTTTTAAAATGTCTGTAAAGAGCCGCTTCAGAAAACCCCATTTCAATAGCTAACTTTTTAGTTGTTAAATTTTGAATACCTCCACTAGCCAATAATTTTCCAGCTGCATCAATAATTTGTAGTTGTCTCTTAGTTAAATCCATTAAAAATAAGTTTTTACAAAAATAGTAATTATTTTAATATTAAATCTTTAAAATAGCCACATCAACTTTAATTTAATTTATAATAATATTTGTTTATAGATTAACCCGCAAAATTCACCACTATATTATTGTTGTTTAGTTAAAACATAGTAAATCAATTCATTAAAATAATTATTATACAATTAAATAACACCCAAATTTTAGGGAGTTTAAAATTATTTTTATTCATCTGCTATATTTCTAAACCCTTGAAATACTAAGGTATTCCTACGGATTTTAAAATTTCGCATCTAAACAAAGCTAATTCTATGAATT
>CAYQRJ010000234.1:0-4626 GCA_964419855.1 uncultured Crocinitomix sp. | reverse complement strand
CCTTATTAAATTATTTCATTAATTCATCAATAATTTTCTCAATGGTAAAACCTTCTGCCTCTGCTTTGTAATTTCTAACAATACGGTGACGTAAAATGGGATATGCCACAGCTTTAACATCTTCAATATCTGGCGAGTATTTACCATTTATAGCGGCATTGCATTTAGCCCCAATAATTAAATATTGAGATGCTCTAGGTCCTGCTCCCCACTCTAAATATTTTTTAGTTAATTCGTGAGTATGAGGTGAGTTTTTTCTAGTTTTTGCTACTAATTTAACCGCATACTCATACACGTTATCTGGCACAGGAATTCTACGAATTAAATCTTGAAAATAAATAATTTCCTCACCGTTTAAAATGTGTTTTAAATCAACTTTAATGTTTTGAGTTGTATTTTTAACAATACTAATTTCCTCTTCAAAAGTTGGATAATCTACCCAAATATTAAACATAAATCGGTCTAATTGTGCCTCTGGCAAAGGGTAAGTCCCTTCTTGCTCTATTGGATTTTGAGTAGCCAATACAAAAAATGGTTTAGGCAAATCAAATTTTGTACCTGCTGCAGTCACTTGCTTTTCTTGCATAGCTTCAAGTAAAGCTGCTTGAGTTTTAGGAGGTGTACGGTTAATTTCGTCTGCTAAAATGATGTTAGTAAAAATAGGTCCTTTCAAGAATTTAAAATTTCTATTTTCATCTAAAATTTCAGCTCCCACAATGTCGGAAGGCATTAAATCTGGTGTAAATTGAATACGTTTAAATCCTAAACCTAAGGAATCGGAGATAGTTTGAATTAATAAGGTTTTTGCTAACCCTGGCACACCAACCAACAAAGCATGTCCTTTACTAAAAACAGCCATTAAAACTTGTTGAACGACTTCATCTTGCCCCACAATCACTTTGTGAATTTCAGATTTAAGTTCATTGTATTTTTTTGAGAGTAAATCTATTCCTTCTTTATCTGATAAATTATTCATTATTTAGTTTTAAGTTAGTCAAAAATAGTAATTTTAAAACAACATTTAAGTATAAGTGTTATTTTTTTTATCATACTAACAATAATACCTTATTATAAAAATAAAAAACCTTGAATAATTATTGCTAAAAGCACATTATTCAAGGTTAATAAATTTTAAAAACGTAAAAAAAAATTAAGCTTCTGTGTTTGGACCGCCAAAATTCATGGGTATAGGATTTTGAGGACCATTATCTTTAATCACACCATTAACTTGCTCAAACTTTTTAATATTATCAGCAAGGGCGTGTAATAATTTTTTAGCATTTTCAGGAGTAACAACAATTCTTGATTGTACTTTAGCTTTAGGAACGCCAGGCATTAATTGCACAAAATCTATTACAAATTCTGAGTGAGAATGAGTAATTACACTTAAATTTGAATAAACACCAGATGCTACATCTTCAGTTAATTCTATATTGATTTGATTTTCTTTTTTATTTTCCATAACAAAATAGTTTTCAAAAAAAACGTCCGCCCAAAGGCGAACGTTTTTAAATATTTATGAATTAGTTAATTTATCATATTCATCTTGGCTACCAACAATTATATCTTGAAACTCTCTAAAACCTGTTCCTGCTGGTATTTTATGACCAACAATAACATTTTCTTTAAGTCCTAATAAATAATCTTCTTTACCTGTTAAAGCGGCTTCATTCAGTACTTTAGTAGTTTCCTGGAATGAGGCTGCAGAGATAAACGATCTGGTTTGTAATGATGCTTTTGTAATTCCTTGCAACATTGGTTTTGCAACAGCAGGCTGAGCTTCATAAGCCTCAACCAAAGTTTTATCTTTACGTTTTAACATTGAGTTTTCATCACGTAAACGTCTAGCTGTAACAATTTGACCAGCTTTTAATGTTTCAGAATCACCTGAATCTGTTACCACCATCTTACCATACAAGTAATTATTTTCTTCAAAGAAATCAGCTTTATGAATAGATTGTCCTTCTAAGAATTTAGAATCACCTGCATCAACTATTTCTACTTTCAACATCATTTGACGCACAATCACCTCAAAGTGTTTATCATTAATTTTTACACCTTGTAAACGGTAAACCTCTTGCACTTCATTAACAATGTATTCTTGTACGGCAGTTGGTCCTTTAATATTTAAAATATCTCTTGGAGTAATTGCCCCTTCAGTTAAAATTTGACCCGCTTTAACGTAGTCATTTTCTTGAACTAAAATGTGTTTAGATAAAGGTGCTAAATATTTACGTTTTTCACCTTTTCTTGACTCTACAATTACCTCTCTGTTACCTCTTTTGATTTTACCGTAAGATACGATACCATCAATTTCAGAAACCACTGCTGGGTTAGAAGGGTTACGTGCTTCAAACAGCTCAGTAACTCTTGGTAAACCACCTGTAATATCCCCAGATTTACCAGAAACTCTAGGTATTTTTACTAAAATATCACCCGCTTCAATATCATCACCATCATTAGTAACAATGTGTGCATTAACTGGCAAACTAAACGATTTTATTTCTTCTTTAGTTTTAGGGTCAATAATTTTAATAGAAGGTAATTTCTTTTTATTACGAGTTTCAATAATTACTTTCTCTGTAAATCCTGTTTGCTCATCAATTTCTTCTCTAAAAGTTTCACCTTCATTGATATTTTCAAATTCAAGTTTACCTTTTACATCAGAAATAATAACAGCATTATATGGATCCCAAGAACAAATTACATCATCTTTTTTGATTTTACGTTTTCCTTTAATCATTAGATGAGAACCGTAAGGAATAATAGCAGTTTGTAGAATTGCCTTAGTTTCTTCATCAATAATTTTGATTTCTCCAGAACGACCTATCACCACTTCAACATCATTTCCTTCACTGTCTTTTTTAGAGATGGTTCTTACATCATCAAAATCAAGTTTACCAGTAAATTTAGCTTTTAAAGATGATTCATCTGCAATGTTAGAAGCTGTACCCCCAACGTGGAACGTTCTTAAGGTTAACTGTGTACCTGGTTCACCAATTGATTGTGCTGCAATTACACCAACCGCATCACCTTTAATAGCCATGTGACTAGTAGAAAGGTTACGTCCATAACATTTAGCACATGCTCCTCTTTTTAACTCACAAGTTAATACAGATCTTACTTCAACCTCTTCAATTCCTGCATCTTCAATTGCTTGTGCAAATGGTTCAGTAATTTCTTCACCAGCAGCAATAATTAATTCTCTAGTGTCAGGATGCTTAACTTCATGAACAGTTACACGACCTAAAATTCTGTCATATAAAGATTCAGCAATATCATCATTCTTTTTAAGAGCAGATACCGTAATTCCTCTTAATGTACCACAATCTTCAGTATTAATTACAACATCTTGCGCCACATCAACTAATCTACGAGTTAAATAACCAGCATCCGCAGTTTTTAAGGCGGTATCGGCTAAACCTTTACGTGCACCGTGAGTAGAAATAAAGTAATCAAAAATGGTTAATCCTTCTTTAAAGTTAGATAAAATTGGATTTTCAATAATATCTTGAGAAGAAGCCCCTGATTTTTGAGGTTTTGCCATTAAGCCCCTCATTCCAGATAACTGACGAATTTGTTCTTTAGACCCCCTTGCTCCAGAATCCATCATCATATAGATAGAGTTGAAACCTTGTTGATCTTTTTGAATTCTATCCATCAATCTGGCAGTTAATCTTGTATTAGTATGTGTCCAAATATCAATAATTTGATTATAACGTTCGTTGTTAGTAATTAACCCCATGTTATAGTTCATCATTACTTCATCAACCTCTTTTTGAGCTGAAGCTATCATTTCTTCTTTTTCTGGCGGAACAATTACATCCGCTAAGTTAAATGATAACCCTCCTCTAAATGCCATCATATAACCTAAGTCTTTAATGTCATCAAGGAATTTAGCAGTTCGGGCAGTACCACAAACGGCTAGTACTTTAGAAATAATATCTCTTAACGCTTTTTTAGTTAATACATCATCAACATAACCAACTTCTTGAGGTACTAATTCATTAAATAAAACTCTACCAGCAGTTGTTTCGATTATTTTAGATTCTGTATCTCCCTCTTCATTCATAATATCCAATCTCACTTTAATTTGAGCATGAATATCTAAACGTCCTTCATTACGAGCAATATTTACTTCTTCAGCAGAATAGAAAGTTGAACCTTCACCAATTACTTTAAAATCTTTAGTAGATTTTCTTAATTTAGTCATATAGTAAAGACCAAGCACCATATCTTGAGAAGGTACAGTAATAGGAGCTCCATTAGCTGAGTTTCTAATGTTATGAGAAGACAACATTAACAATTGCGCTTCTAAAATTGCAGCATTACCTAAAGGTAAGTGAACTGCCATTTGATCCCCATCAAAATCGGCATTAAATGCTGTACAAACTAATGGGTGTAATCTAATGGCTTTTCCTTCAATTAATTTTGGTTGAAAAGCTTGAATACCTAGCCTGTGAAGAGTTGGGGCTCTATTTAATAGAATAGGATGACCTTTTAAAATATTTTCTAAAATATCCCAAACAACAGCTTCTTTTTTATCTACAATTTTTTTAGCCGATTTTACAGTTTTTACAATTCCTCTTTCAATTAATTTTCTAATAATAAAAGGTTTGTATAATT
>CAYQRJ010000233.1:0-4643 GCA_964419855.1 uncultured Crocinitomix sp. | reverse complement strand
AAAATTTTTAATATGATAAAGAATATATTTTTAATACTTTTGTTTATACCATTTTTGGGATTTGCTCAAAACAAGTATAGTCTTAAAAGTCGAAAGACCTATAAACAAGCTCAAGAAAGTCTTAAAAACGGCAACAATACTGAAGCCATGACTTTATTTAAACAATGTGTTTCAGAAGAACCAAAATACATAGAGGCGTTTCATAATATGTCTGTTATTGAGTATGGTAACAAAAATTATAAATCATCTATTGGGTATAGTCAGCAAGCTTTAAACTTGAGCAAAACAAAAGCTCCTGTTTATTTGCAACTAGCTAAATCATATTTTATGATTGAAAATTATGATAGCAGTGCATATTATGGACAGATTGCTACGCTTTTAAATCCTAAATCTGATGAAGCGTTTTATATTTTAGCTAAATCTGAAAACAACATAAAAAAATATGAAAAAGCTTTTAACCATATCAACAAAGCCATTAACTTGAATCCTAACGTAGCAGATTACTACAATGTTAGGGGCGTTGCTAATTTTGGGTTAGAAAAATATGATGAAGCTTTAAATGATTTTAAACAAGTATTAAAATTAGACCCTAACAACACTTCTGTTTATAAAAACCTTGCTAATGTTTACATTGCACAAGGAGAAACATCCAAAGCTATTGAATACATTGATAAAGGTATTTTAGATTCAAAAGGAGAGGAAAAAGTGCAGTACTTGATACTTAAAGGAAATTACTTCCGTAGTTTAGGAAAACTTGATGATGCTCAAGCTGCCTATTTTGAAGCCAAAAAAATCAGTAATCAAAACCCTATTGTTTTAACAAATTTAGCCGCAATAATGATTGACAAAGGTGAATTTGAAGGGGCTGTAGAAAACTGTACAAAAGCCATTGAGTTAGACCCAACCATGACAGAAGCTTATTTTAACAGAGGTATTGCTAATGAAATGTTAAGAAAAACTGATGAAGCTTGCTCAGATTGGGAAGAAGCTTTTATTTTAGGAGCTGTTAAAGCAGAAGATTATTTAAACAGCCCAACTTGTAACGAATAAATCTATGAAAATGAATAAAATATTTTTAATATTAGGAATTATCCTTTTTTCTAACTTTACTTTTTCTCAAGATAAAGACATCCCTTTTGATAAAGATTTGTTTCAAAATGATAAGGCAGGATTCGCAGAGGCCGTTAAACAAATTAAATTAGGTGACATCCATTTTAATAGTGGTTCTAAATCTGATTTAAGTTATGCTTTAACACATTATGCAAAAGCTGATTCTTTTAATCATTATAGTGCTGATTTAAACTATAAAATGGGAATTTGTTTTTTAAATAGTACTCAAAAATTTAAAGCACTTCCTTACTTACAATTTGCTGACAAATTCAACACTAATGGAGAAAGATTTGAAGACATTGATTTGTATTTAGGTCAAGCTTATCAGTTATCTGGTGAATGGGATAAAGCCATTGAGCATTATAAAGCTTACAAAGAAACTTTAGGCGAAAATGATAAAACTCAACGTTTTTATCTCAACAAAAAAATTAGAGAATGCGTAACTGGTAAAGAGCTTTATGCTAACCCAGAAAGAGTGTGGATTGATAATTTAGGAGAAAACATCAATTCTAAATACCCTGATTTTGGTCCTGTTATTTCTGCCGATAACAGAATGTTATTTTTCACATCAAGAAGACCAGGTGGCATTGGTGACATTACTGATGAAACTGGTTTTAATATGGAAGACATCTATTATAGTGAAAGAGAATTTGGGGGTGAATGGCAACCAGCTAAAAATATTGGAGAACCAATTAATACAGAAGCTCATGATGCAACCATTGGTTTAGCTCCTGATGGTAAAAGTTTATTTGTTTACAAAAGTGTAAGCCGTAAAGATGGAAATATATATATTGCCAAACAAAATGATGATGGAACTTGGTCAGAAACTACCGAATTAGGTGATGCCATTAATACAAAAAATCATGAGTCGGCCGCTACATTGTCTTTTGACGAAAAAACTTTATTTTTTGTATCCGATAAACCCGGTGGACATGGTGCGCATGATATTTATATGTCAACTTGGGATGAAGAGAAAAAAGAATGGGGAGAAGCAAAAAATGTTGGACCAACCATTAATACTAAATTTGAAGAAAAAGGGGTGTTTTTTCACCCTGATAATAAAACCCTTTACTTCTCATCAGAAGGTCATAATACTATGGGGGGGTTAGATATTTTTAAAACAGAATATAATGCAGAAACAGGAGAATGGTCTAAACCTGTTAATATAGGCGCACCAATTAATACCCCTGATGATGATGTTTACTTTGTAGTATCTGGTAACCAAAGATATGCTTATTACTCTTCTTTTAGAGAAGATGGTTTTGGTGAAAAAGATATTTATCAAATCACATTTTTAGGTCCAAAAAAAGACCCTTTGCTAGCTTCTGCAGATTTAGTAGATAAATCATTAACTGAAAAAACTGGCAAGGTAGATGCTTTTGAAAAAGATAACATTATTTTAATATCTGGTAAAGTAATTGATGGAAAAACAAACGAACCTTTAGCTGCTAAATTGACAGTTATTAATTCAAAAACTAACGAAAAAGTTAGTGATATTATGACTAATGAAGATGGAACGTATATAGTTGCTGTCAAAGCGGGAAACTCATATGCAATTACTACAACTAAAGAGCAATATACTATTGCGTCTTCAACTGTTAACACTACAAAAGATGATGCTGGAAAAGAGTTTGTAGAAAACTTTAAACTTTATACACCCGTACCTGGTGACGAATTTGTACTTAGAAACATCTATTTTGATTTTGACAAATATAACTTAAGACATAAATCAGTTGAAGAATTAGATAGATTAGTTAAAATTATGAAAGAACATCCTTCTTTAGTTATTGAATTAGGTGGACATACCGATAGAAGAGGTTCTAATTCATATAATCAAATCTTATCTCAAAAAAGAGCAGAAGTGGCTAAACAATATTTAGTTGAGCATGGTGTTTCTGCTAGTAGAATTAAAACAAAAGGGTATGGTGAAACTAAACCTGAAGTTTCAGGTGCAGAAATAAATGCCATGAAAACTAAACGCGAGAAAGAGGAAGCTCACCAAAAAAACAGAAGAACGATAGTTACTATTATAAGTAAATAAACAAATATCACTAACAAAAAACTCCATCATTAAATGATGGAGTTTTTTGTTTTAAAACCTAATATGAATGAAACATTTTATCATTATTTTAACCCTTATTTTTTCAGTTCAAAGTCAAGCGCAAAGTTATCAACTAAACGACTTTTTTATTTATGACGCCACACTAGCTCAAAAAACTGATTCAATTTTTAACACACTTTCTGATACTGCAATTATAGGTCAACTTTTTATTCAAGCAGCAGGAACTTATGGTAAATCAAACAAAACCATTAAAAACCTAATTCAGCATCAATACATTGGTGGAGTATTGATGCTTAATGGTAGTAAAACAGAATTTACTAAAATGATTAAAGAGTTTAAACAAATAAACAAAGGCCTTCCACTAGTTTTTTCTGCTGATGCCGAACCAAGCTTAATTAATCAAAAAATTAAAGAAACTCAACCCATAAAAAAAGCCAATAAAATGTTGAATAGAGATGAAGTTAGAAAATATGCTAAACTCATCTGTGAAGAGCTCAAACAAATGGGCATCAATTATAATTATGCGCCAGTAGTTGATATGTCACCAAACAAAATTATTAGTTATAGAAGTTTTGGTATTAACGCCGACACCGCACAAGTATGGGCAAACATATTTATAGAGGAAACTCAAAAAAATGGAATTGTAGCAACCGCTAAACATTTCCCTGGTCATGGGTACGTAGTTGGAGATACACATAAAAAATTAGTTTATATTGATGGTGAAATGAAAGAAGTAAACAACTATATCCCATTAATTAAAAATGGTGTTCTTTCAATAATGGTAGCTCATATTGCCATTAAAAACAATAAGAAATATAACACCAATGATTTACCAGCAACTTGTTCTAAAAATATTGTAACTGGTTTATTAAAAAATAAACTCAACTTTAAAGGAATTGTAATTACAGATGCTTTAAATATGGGGGGAGTTGTTAACATTCCTCATTGCGAACTAAAAGCCATTAAAGCTGGTTGCGACATGCTTTTAATGCCAGTTAATACAGAAAAAGCACTAATAGACATATTAAACGAAACAAAAAAAAATAAATCACTACAACAACGGGTTTTTGCCTCCGTAAAAAAAATAATTAGACTTAAGATTTGCTTGGGAATTTTATAATTTTTGAAAAATTTTCATAAAAAATCTCTAATCATTTTTTTATTTAACCGAATAGAAGTATATTCGCAAATTCAAATTTTAAAAACACAAAAACAGCTATGGCAGTTATTGGAAAAATACAAAAAAACTCTTTATTATTATTAATAATTATTGGTGGTGCTATGTTAGCATTTATCTTTACCGATATGCTAAAAAATGTTAGTGGTGGAGCAGAACCAACTCCAACAGCAACCATTGCAGGAGAACAAATAGATGACAAAGCATTTAACGAGTTAGAAACTTCTTTTATTAACCGTGAAAAGCAAAATAAAGCTTATCAACAACAAGAGTTTACAGAGCAAGATAAAAAAT
>CAYQRJ010000232.1:0-4701 GCA_964419855.1 uncultured Crocinitomix sp. | reverse complement strand
GCTTTAAAATAAAAAAATTATTTTATTTTCACCAGTTCTATTTCCAACTTACCGCTATTAGTTTTAGTTCTTAAAGTGGCTTTCTTTTTTGTTAAATTAACAATGTCGTAGGTTAAAATTACACCATTAGTTATATTGTTAGTGGTGGTCATAGTTTTACCATCATCAGTAATTTTATAAAAACCATTATCGGTAATGGTTTCTGTGGTGCCGTTTAGAGGAGCAACCTTTGTTACGGAATAATTGCAATAGTCATTTTTGTTTAACTTACACTTATTAAAATTAAAAGTATAACTAACACCTTGAGAGGAAAGGTCGGTTGCATTATTGCCAATGGTTTCATATATATTAGTTGATTTCCATTGCCCAGATAATCTTTTAACCGCTTTTTGGTTTTTATTACAATTAACTGCACCTAATGCAACTATAGTTAAAAGAATTATTACTTTTAGTTTTAACAGGTTTTTCATAATCAATTTTTTTATTATGGCAAAAGTATTGAATATTACAAAGATGATGACAATGGATTAACATTTTTTATTATTTTTTTGGATAATCGTATAATTTTCATATCTTTAAAGCATGAAAAAAGTAATTTTAGTTAATCTTTTTTGTTTTAGTTTAGGATTAAACTTTGCACAAACAACTTGGGCAGAACATGCTGCAGAAGTATTATATACCAATTGTACGTATTGTCATAATCAAAATGGAATTGCTCCAAATTCTTTAATGACTTATGCAGAAGCAAGTAGTTATGCACCATTAATTTTGTCTTATGTTAGTAATGGTATTATGCCACCTTGGACAGCAGATTCCTCTTATCAACATTTTTCGCAAGAAAGAATTTTAACCCAACAAGAAAAAGACATTTTAATTAATTGGGTAAATGATGGCGCACTAGAAGGAGATCCTAATGTGGCTCCGCCACCACCTGTTTATAATGGTAATCAGCAATTACCAGGTATTCCAGATTTAGTTATTGAAGCACCTAATTATATGAGTAAAGCCACTCCTTTTGCTGATGATTATGTATGCTTTGTAATTCCTTCTGGTTTAACTCAAAATAAAAAAGTAAGAGCTATTGAAGTAGTTCCAGGTAATTTAAGCACATTGCACCACTGTTTAGTTTATACCGACCCCACTCATGCTAATTCAACAGATACCACAGGAGGAGATTGTGGGGGACCTGTAGCAGGAGATTTATTAATGGGGTACACACCAGGTGCATCTCCAACAATTTTTCCAGCATCAGATAATTTTTCGTCAGGTGTAATTATTGAGGCTGGAGCAGATATTATTTTGGCTATGCACTATCCAGAAGGAAGTTATGGAACCTTTGATCAAACAAAAGTAAACTTTTATTTTTATGACGATAATGTTCCTCAATTTAGACAAATTTACGCCGCCCCCATTATTCAAGATTGGTCTTTCACCATACCGGCTAACCAAACAGACACGGTAACCAACACTTTTTCTAATATTACTTCAGATTTTACATTGTTAAGTGTGTTTCCTCACATGCACTTAATAGGTAAACAAATTCAATCTTATGCTACAACACCAACTAATGATACAGTTCCTTTTATTAAAATACCTCATTGGGATTTTGATTGGCAAGATTTTTATTGGTTTCAATATCCAAAAAAAATTGTAGCTGGTTCTCAAATACATGGTATTGGAATTTATGAAAATACATTAGCCAATCCTCATAATCCTAACAATCCACCAATTGATATTAGTGCAGGTTTAAATACCACAGATGAAATGTTTTTAATTTATTTTCATTTTATGGCCTATCAGCCTGGAGATGAAAACATTAATGTTGATAGTTTAATTAGTATTTATTTATCTAATAATGAGTCCGAATTACTTAATTCAGAGGTTAAAGTGTATCCAAATCCTTTATTAGAATCTACATCAATTCAGTTTAATTTGAATAATTCAGCCTATACAAGCGTGTTTATTTATGATATGCAAGGACGTATTATTAATAAATTATGGCAAGGAAATCTGCAAGCGGGTCAGCAACAAATTAACTGGAATGGTACTAACCAAGCAGGTGATAAAGTTAAACCAGGTATTTATTTGTATTCTATATTAATTGGTGGCAAACATTTTTCGGGTAAATTAATTGTTGAATGATGAGGTTTTTAATTGTTTTAGTGTTTAGTTTTTGCGGGTATTCTTTTGCTCAATGTGATACTAATTCTTTATCAGTTAAAACAATTAGGGCTAGTGATACAGATAGTAATATAAGTTGGGAGTTGTATAAACATTATACCTATTTTAATTCAAGTTGTTCGCAAAGAAATATATTATTGGTTCATTTGGTAGGGAGTTATGATAATCCTTTAAATACAAAATTATTTCCGAGTTTTGCGGCAAATAATGGTTATCATGTTGTTGTTTTAAAATATCCCAATAGTACTGCTGCTCAAAGTGCCTGTGCTAATAATTCTAATGTTGATTGTTATAAAAATTTTAGACAAGAAACAGTTGAAGGAATAGATGTGAGTTCTGACATCACAGTTGATTATACCAATTCAATAACCAACAGATTAGTAAAGTTATTAGACTATCTATCCTCAAATTACCCAACAGAAAGTTGGGGGCAATATTTATCTAATGGACAAATTCAGTGGCAAAAAATAATTATTTCTGGTCATTCACAAGGAGGAGGTCATGCGGCTTATATTGCTAAAACAAATACAGTTAAAAGGTGTTTAATGTTTGCTTCTCCAAATGATTATAGTAACATGACTTCATCTCCTGCCAATTGGATTTCAATGTCAAGTTTAACACCTGATTCTTTATATTATGGTTTTAATAATTTGAATGATGATGTAGTACCATTTGCCAATCAATATCAAATATGGTCGAGTTTACCTATGCTAGGTGATACACTTTTAATTGATAATATAACACAGTACCAAAACAAACGTCAATTATACACCCAACAAACCACAAGTGGAACTGGAGGAAACCATAGTTTAATGAT
Source organism: uncultured Crocinitomix sp. (assembly GCA_964419855.1). Classification (GTDB taxonomy): domain Bacteria; phylum Bacteroidota; class Bacteroidia; order Flavobacteriales_D; family Crocinitomicaceae; genus Putridiphycobacter. Next base: position 1,703 of record CAYQRJ010000232.1, on the reverse strand, counting down.
AAGAGATTCTGAAACACTTTTAGATAATACTAATCAACCTATTTTTACACCTGTATGGTCATATATGTTAGGAATTGATGTAGGATTATCTGTTAATAAAATTATCGAACCAAAGTTTAGTATTTATCCAAATCCTACTTCAAATTTAATAAAAGTAGAAGTAAACAATCATCAAAATTACATTTTAAAGATATTTACATTAAATGGTAAATTGATAAAAGAATTCAATACTGTACAAACCAATGTTTATGATATATCAGATTTAGAAAAAGGTATTTATTTAGTAGAGCTATCAACTAAAACTCAGCAATTCTATCAAAAAATGGTAAAAATGTAATCCAATAATTTATCTGTTAGAATTATTTCTACGTTTTGAATTTGAACTGCTTTTTTTCCATCCACCAGAGTTATTTCTTTTTTTATTAGATTTACTTCTTTGATTTTGTCTTTTACCTTGCATTGATGCTGGAGTTCCAGAAAATTTATCTTTAGGTTCAAAACCCTCAATAATTTCAAATGGCAATGATTCGCCTAGTAATTTTTCAATGTCTTTTAAATAACTACTTTCATCAATACATACTAAAGATAACGCTTCACCGCTGGCTCCAGCTCTACCAGTTCTACCAATTCTATGAACATAATCTTCAGATACATTTGGAAGTTCAAGATTAATAACGTGTGGTAATAAAGGGATGTCAAGTCCACGAGCAGCAATATCAGTAGCAACTAATACCCTAACATCACCAGCTTTAAATCCTGCTAAAGCTTTGGTCCTTGCCCCTTGACTTTTATTACCATGAATGGCGGCAGAAGATATTTTGGCAGCATTTAACTTTTTAGTTAATTTATTAGCTCCATGCTTGGTTCTTGTAAAAATTAAAACCTGTTTCCAATTTCCTTCTTTAATTAATTTAATTACCAATTCACCTTTTCTGCCTTGGTCAACTTTAATTACCCTTTGTTTTACTTTTTCAGCAGTTGAATTTTCGGGAGTGGCTTCAACTAGTACAGGGTGATGCAAGAAACTGCTAGCTAATTTTTTTATTTCTTTAGAAAAAGTAGCAGAGAATAGCAAACTTTGTTTCTTTTTTGGCATCATATCCAAAAGCTTTTTAATGTCACGTAAAAAGCCCATGTCTAGCATTCTATCGGCTTCATCTAACACTAAAATTTCAATGTTTTTTAAAGATATATGTCCTTGATTAATCAAATCTAATAATCTACCTGGTGTGGCAATTAAAATATCAACACCTTGTTGTAATGTTCTTACTTGAGGTTTTTGATTCACTCCTCCAAAAATAACAGTAGATTTTATATTTACAAACTCACTATATTCTTTTACATTTTGGTAAACTTGGGCTGCTAACTCTCTTGTGGGAGTTAAAACAATACCTCTTATTGGTCTTTTATGTTTTTGCGGTGCTAAATCTAAAATTTGCAGCATGGGAAATTTAAACCTTGCAGTTTTTCCTGTACCTGTTTGAGCTGATGCTAAAACATCTTTACCTTCTAATACTAATGGAATGGCTTTTTCTTGTATGGGAGATGGAGTAGTATATCCTTTTTTTTCAACAGCTTTTACAAGCTCTTTTTTTAATCCTAATGATTCAAATGTCATATATAATTTTTAATAATAATGACACTTAAATTTAAAATATCATTCTTTCTTTGTGCAAAGATACTCTTATTAATTGGTCTTTGAT
>CAYQRJ010000231.1:0-4719 GCA_964419855.1 uncultured Crocinitomix sp. | reverse complement strand
TTTAGAAATATAGCAGATGAATAAAGATAATTTCAAACTTCCTCAAATTTGGGTGTTATTAGATCGTATAATAATTATTTTAATTAATTGATTTACAACTTTTAACTAGATAATAATAATGTAGTGGTGAATTTTGCGGGATAAATAATAAGCAAGAAATAACGAATGATAAAATTTAATTACTTTTGTAGAAATAATTTTACTTTAACAAAAAATGTTATCTAAAAAAACTAAACAAAAAACAATTAAATGAGCCAAAAATATACAGTAACAGCAGCCTTACCTTACGCCAATGGTCCGCTTCATTTAGGACATATAGCAGGTGTTTACTTACCAGCAGATATTTTTGTTAGATTTTTAAGGTTAAAGAATGAAGATGTAGCCTTTGTTTGCGGTTCTGATGAACATGGGGCAGCCATTACGTTAAGAGCAAAAAAAGAAGGTACAACACCTCAAGCCATAGTTGATAAATATCACAACCTTAACAAAAAAGCGTTTGCAGATTTTGACATCTCTTTTGACATTTATACAAGAACTTCTAAACCAATTCATCATCAAACAGCACAAGAGTATTTTAAAGTGTTAAACGATAAAGGGAGTTTTATAAAAAAAACAACAGAACAATATTATGATGAAGATTTTAAACAGTTTTTAGCTGATAGGTATATTACTGGAACTTGTCCAAATTGTCAAGCGGAAGGTGCTTATGGAGATCAATGCGAAAAATGTGGGTCTGCCCTTAGCCCTACTGATTTAATTAATCCTATTTCAACATTAAGCGGAAAAACACCTGTTTTAAAAGAAACTACCCATTGGTTTTTGCCTATGGATAAACACGAAAAATGGCTGAAAGAGTGGATAAAAGAAGGAACATTAGATGGTGAACCTCATCATAACCCAAAAGAATGGCGTAATCAAGTAATTGGTCAATGTATGAGCTGGATTGATGGTGGTTTACATCCACGTGCCATGACCAGAGATTTAGATTGGGGCGTAAAAGTACCAGTTGAAGGTGCTGAAGGCAAAGTGCTTTATGTATGGCTAGACGCACCAATTGGCTACATATCTGCAACAAAAGAATGGGCAGAAAAAAACAATAAAAACTGGAAAGATTATTGGACAGGTGATACTAAACTGATTCATTTTATTGGTAAAGATAACATTGTGTTTCACGCCATTATTTTTCCAATTTTGCTTAAAGAACATGGCGGTTTAATTTTACCAAACAATGTTCCTGCATACGAATTCTTAAACCTTGAAGGTGATAAATTTTCTACATCAAGAAATTGGGCGGTGTGGTTGCATGAATTTATGGAAGATCATCCTGATAAAAAAGATGAGTTAAAATATGTGTTGACCTCCATAGCTCCAGAAAGCAAAGATGCAGAATTTACTTGGAAAGAATTTCAATCAAGAATTAACAACGAATTGGCTGATATTTTAGGAAATTTTGTTAATCGTGCCATAGTGTTAACCAATAAATATTTTGAAGGTAAAGTACCAAAAAGAGGTGAGTTAACAGCAGTTGATAAAGATGTTTTAAATCAACTGAATGATTTTCCTGCAAAAATAGAAAAATTAATTAGAGCTTATAAGTTACGAGAGGCTCAAGCAGAAGCCATAAATTTAGCAAGGTTAGGCAATAAATATTTAGCCGAAACAGAACCGTGGAAATTGGCGAAAACTGATATGTCAAGAGTAGAAACCATTATGAACATTGCTTTGCAAATTACCGCCAATTTAACCATTGCTTTTCAACCTTTTTTACCCGAAAAAGCATTAAAAATTGCTGAGTTTTTGAACATACCATTATTAAAATGGAATGACTTTGGAAAAGATAATATTCTAGAAGAAGGGCATCAACTCAACAAATCAAGTATTTTAATATCAAAAATTGATGATGCATTTGTAGAGGCGCAAGTTGCAAAATTAGAAGTATCAAAAGCCGAAAATGAAACCACTAATTTTCCGCCTCAAAAAACCGAAACCTCATTTGATGACTTTATGAAAATGGACATTAGGATTGGAGAAATTATTGAGGCAGAAAAAGTACCAAAAGCCAACAAACTACTTAAACTGATTGTGGATACTGGCTTAGATAAACGCACAGTAGTTTCGGGTATAGCCGAGCATTATAAACCAGAAGACATTATTGGAAAAAAAGTAACCATTTTAATGAATTTAGCCCCACGTAAAATCCGTGGTGTAGAATCGCAAGGAATGATTTTAATGGCAGAAAATAACAAAGGAGAATTGAGCTTTGTATCACCAGAAAAAGAATTTATTGCAGGGTGTGAGGTGAGGTAAAAAATATAAGTGATGAAAACAATTTTATTAATATTTTATTTTGCAAGTTTTACTTGTTTTTCACAAAATCAAGATTGCTACACACAGGTAGTTAATCAATTAAAGGCAGAAATACTACTTTTAGATGAGATTAAAAAAGATTATGAACACACCATTGATTCTCTTTATTGTTTAAACCAAACCGACTCTACACAATTAATAGCTAATCAATTAATGGTAGATTATTACGCTTTAAAAACTAATCATTTAAAAGAAGAAATGAAACAAATGATAATCTTAATTGATGCTTTAAATTCTATAAAAAAGGAAGATTAAAAAAAATGAACATTGTTAAATTAATATTTAGTGCTTTTTATATTTTTAGTGGAGCATACATTGTTCTTTTATTTAGTGGGATAATCAAGCCAAATCAACAAAACACAAATTTTGACACCATAAAAAATAAATATGGTAGGTGGTTTATTATTGGTGGTGTTTTTATTGTTTTAGGAGGGGTGTTTGGTTTGCTTAAGTAAATAGACATTGGCGTTATGTTTTAACACAATAAAATCTTTTTTTGTTCAACCTTATTTATTTTTGTAACTTTGTGTTTTTAAACAATACCTACATCAATATGAGAAAAAGCAAAAACAATAATGAGTCAACGCTAGACCAAGCCAATAGCTTAAACCGATTTGTTGAAAGTACGACCATTAAAGGTGATATAGTTACGGAAAGTAACATTAGAATTGACGGAAAATTAATAGGAAATTTATCTACCACAGGAAAATTAGTCATTGGAAAAACTGGTGTAGTTGAAGGTAATATTGAATGTTCTAATGCCGATATTGAAGGTAATATAATAGGCACTATTAAAGTAGATGGCTTATTGGTAATAAAAGCCACAGCAAACATTAAAGGAGATATGAGTACCCATAAAATTAAAATAGACGAAAATGCTGTGTTTAATGGTAAAATTAATATGGATGCCGAAACCCACCAAAAATTTGATGCCAAAATCAAATTAAATGATGAATCAGAAATAGTTTATTAATGACCAAAAAAGAAGATAAACCTAAACAATCAACTTACTTAAAATATTCGTCTTTAGGTTTTCAAATGGCAATTACAATTGGTTTAGGAGCTTGGTTGGGCACATATCTTGACGAAAAGTATAATACCGAAAAACCATATTACACCATAGCCATTGTTTTAGTGTCTATTTTTATTTCAATGTATCAAGTTATAAAAGATGTAATTACATCTAACAAAGATAATGATAACGAAAACCCAAAAACAAATTCAGATGAAAAATAACACTTTAAAAAGTGCACTTAGCACATTGTTTATCTTTTTTGTATTTATTGCTGGTGTACATTTAATGCTTCTAGAATATGTTTTGCCCGAAATTTATAAACAAATCCAAGTTGTTTATATTTATGTTTTTCTAATAGTGCTTTCAGTTGTGGGAGTAAGTTTGTTGTTTTTAGTCAGTAAAAATGACGACACCTTAATAGGCAAGGGTTATTTAAGTTACTCGGTGATTAAAATTTTAAGTTCGGCTGTTTTTTTATTACCTTGGGTTTTAAATAAAGATGAATTGACAAGACCTTTTGTTTATCAATTTTTTGGTGTTTTTTTTCCGAGTTTAATTATTGAAACATCAATAATTCTTAAACTAATTAATCAAAAAAGTAGCGAAAATCAAAAAAATGACTAAAATCCAACAAAAAATAATTGTCAGTTAACAATAATTACCTAACTTTGCGCCCAAATTAAGGTTAAAGTAAAAACAAACCTAACTTTTATTAATATGAAAAATACACTTAAAGTACTATTAATTAGTGTTTTATTTTTATCAGTAGCAACGGTTGCAAATGCTCAAAACGTTGATGATATAAAAGAGTTTTTTAATGGGGTTATAACTCCAAAAGAAGAAAATGTAGAAAGTCATCATCAACAAGAACATAAATCTGTAGAAGAAGAGGAGGCGGAAGCTGGTTTTGACCCTGTACATCACGTATTAGATGCTCATAATATTCATTTGGTAGGAGATTTCTCTATTCCTTTGCCTGTTATTTTATGGACAGATAATGGTCTGGTAACATTTATGTCTTCTGAATTTCATCATGATGATAAAGGTCATCACAAGGTAGAAAAAAATGGAATGACCTTTGTTAATTTACACGAAAAAATTTATCAATTAGATGAAGGGGCTGATGAGTTAGCTTTAAATCACGAAACACATCTGCCTTCAAACGCCAAATTACCTTTAGACTTTTCAATTACAAAAGTAGTGGTGGCTATATTTTTAGTGGCTATTTTAATGTTTTTTGTGTTCATGTCAGCAGCTAAAAGATACAAATCAGATAAGCCACAAGCACCAAAAGGAATTGCAGCTTGGACAGAACCATTGGTGTTGTTTGTAAGAGA
>CAYQRJ010000230.1:0-4745 GCA_964419855.1 uncultured Crocinitomix sp. | reverse complement strand
AACCTGCAAGGTCATTACACTCATTTCATTAAAACTCAATTAATGTTGTAACTAATTGTAATAGTTTAATTTATAAGGTAAAAACGGTTTAATGAAAATCAATGAAAACGGCTAAAACAGGTTGAAACTTTCCAATATTGTGAACCTTTTTAGTATCTATTATCAATTAAAAACTCAATATACTTGTGCTATAAACGTTAAATATAATAATTATGGCTAAGCTAAAAACAAATTTTATTTTAAAAACTGTAAAAACGACTGAAAAACCGATAATTCTAATCTTAAATTTTGGGTATAAAGAACATGATACCCTCAAAAACAAAACAACTTATAAACCCTTAAAATATTACACTGGAATTAAAGTTTCTAAACTATTGTGGGATAAGGATAAAAAATTACCATTAGAAAAGAAAAAATTAAAAGAGTTACTCCAAATAGAGCAAATAGCAAAAGATATCTATCAAGCTATGTTAAACAATGAAGATAGTATTACGCCAAATTCGTTAAGACAGGCACTAGACACTAAATTAAAAAAGAGTAAACAAGCCCAACAAGTAATCAGGTTGGTGGATTATATTAGAGAGGTTATTCTAAAAACAGATAAAAATCGCTCTGTAGGAACATTAAAACTTTACAAAACAGTTGCAAATAAGATTGAAACCTTTGAAGATGATAAAAAGCTTACTGTAACAGCTAATAATTTGGATGAAAAATTATTTCTGTTATTTATGAATGATGTACGAAAACAATGTCATAAAATAAATTCGGTTTGGAATATTCAAAAAACATTAAAGGCAGTTTTAAATGAAATATCACGAAAATACAAAATAGAAGTCTTTAAGATTTCGTCTTTAGCTAAAGGAGAGAAAGTTAATTCAATTAATGAAGACAAAATTTACTTAAATTATCATCAAATAAAAACAATATTGGATTACGAAACAAGTGTTGATGTGTTAAATAATACAAAATTAATATTCCTGACTTTATTGTTTACTGGTTGTAGATATTCAGATGTTTTCAAAATTAAGCCAGAATTTATTTATTCAAATAAAGAAATTGAATTTGCTTACGCAAGGTTCATTACCTCTAAAACAGACACAGAAATTATAGTGCCTATTCTTAAACCTTTAGCTGATGCTTACCAAAAAAACAATGGAGAATTACCTTATAAAATGACAACCTCTCAATTTAATTCTAAAGTAAGAAAATTGGTTGAACTAGCAGGACTAGATAAAGAAGTTACTTTATCGTTCACCAACTCAATGGGTAAAAAAGAATTTGAGGTAAAAAAAATGTATCAATTTGTAAGTTCACATATAGGGAGACGTTCTTTTATAACCAATTTGATAAACCATGTGCCAATCACTATTTTAACTAAAATAACAGGGCATTCATTAAAAGATAAAAATATTATTTTTGGTTATAATAAAATATCATTACTCGATAATACAGTTTTGTTTGTCAAAGAATTAAAAAGATTGTCTGAAACTAACCCAAATGATTTTCCGATTCAGTTGATTTAGATTGTAAATGATTGATATAAGCTTGAATTGACCGCCTTGTAAAGCGAACCCGTCTTTGACTTACCCTAATTGGTTTAATTAATCCCTTGTTAATTATAGTTTGTAAAGTATTGTAACAAATCCCTAAATATTTTTGAACTTGCTTTGTATTCATTAATTCATCCTCAGTTGATTGAATATTTTTTGTTTGAACATCATTTTGAATAGAGTCTTCTGATAAGGATTTTATTTGCAACTCTAGTTCTTTGTTTCTGAGTTTTAACTTCTCTACATCATCATAAAGTTTTTCTACTGCTAATTTTATCATAGTTAAATTCATCTTATTTAGTTTTAAATGTTAATTAATTGGTTTTAAAGCATTGATAAGCTCTTGTTTTTTGTAATAGACTTTACCACCTAATTTATATCCAATAATTTCTTTTGAATACGTCCAGTTTTTAAGAGTGCTTAATGATATGGATAAAAATATAGCCGCTTCTTTTCTACTCAATAACTCCTCACGTTTGTTTTTATTCATTTTTGATTTCTTTTTCATTTTTATTTTCCTTTTTTAATCTAGTGATAAATTGTTTAACCCATTTTATTAGTTCAGGTTGTTCTGTCAATGTTAATCCAATGGCTAATGACTCTTCAAACTCATTTTTAGTACACTTTGTTTTATAATGATTAATTAAGTCAACGAGTTGTTGTGTTTCTGAATCAGTTTTATTTTTAAGATTTTCATTTGAAGGCAGGAGTTGACCAAGTGAACCTAAAATTTCTTTTAAATCAGTTGATTTTTGTGTTTCTAATTCCTCAATTTTGCTTTTCAGTTTTTTAATTTTTTGTTTGTGATAAACTTCTACTTCTTTTAACCGTTTAAATTCCTTTTTTAATAACTCCTCTTTTACAATTCTATCTACTTCAGCTTCAACATCAATTGCTTTATTAATTACTTGCGATTGTAGAGTTAAAATGTATTTATCATTTACCCTAGATTGCCCATTGTAAAGAATAAAAATAACTTCTTGAGTTGTTTCAAACATTGATTTGCGATACAATCTAAATCTATTTAGCTGATTGGTGCGATTTACAACGGTTAAACCATCAATTTTAATTTCAAAATCTTTAGCTTGCCCTTGATTAGACAAATTCAATAACGAATTATAAATCATATTTATATTTGTAGAATTATATTTTAATCTTTGTATCATATCTTGAACTTACATTAATGAAAAATCAGGGTCATCCAAATCTTCTTCTTGAGGATTTTTATTGTCTTGAAATTCATTAGCCGATTTAAAAAGGTCATCTTCAATTTTATCTAAACCACTAAAATCTAAGTTAGTGAAATCATCATTTGCATCAACTTCTACCTCTATATTGTTGTCATTTACTCCTTTTATTGTAGATTCTGTTTCAGAAGCAATACTTTCAACCGTTACTTCAGAATCATTTTCATTATTTGGTTTAGTTTTTTTCTTTTCATCTTTCATTTTTAAATAAAGTGTAGTCAACCAATTGTCTTTTAAGTCTGCTAATCTTGCTTCTGAGCTATCAAATATTGGGTTAGATCCATAATCTTTTGCTTTTGCAATGCCGTAAGCCAATGTGCTTGCTCCTATTATTCTTAAAACATTTGATTTATCTCCAAGATAATGTCCGCCAATAATTGTTGCTAGTCCAACAAATTTAGAATGACTACCTGCCAATGCGCCTAAACCTGTTCCTGCTGCCACACCAGCAACATCAACTAAACCTTTTAGAAGTGTATTTTCAATATTTCCTTTGGTCTGACGTTGATTAAATTTGTCAATAAATTGATTTAAACCATTATTTTTACCCTTACGCTTTTTCATTATTTAGTATGTTAAATTAATAAATTCAAAACCAAATTTACAAACGAAAAAGAAAGGTGGGTAAGGTTAGGGTAACCCTAAATTTGTTTAAACTTCATTACAGTTTATTCCGTTTCACAACGCTTAATTTGACCATCAATTAAATCTACAGCTTTTTGTAGTGTTGTATTTACAAAATACGGACGAATTACATTTAGATTTTTTAAGTAATAAGCATCACTATGATATAGCTCTGGAGCCGACCTTAAATTTTTGTAAATGTTAGTGTTTTTGAGTTTATCAAAACTTTTAAAAGGTACGCCTAAAATTAAATGATATAAAGCAGATAATGTGGTTATATCTGCATCAATTTGAGTATTAACACCATAGGCTTTCATTAAAAAGTAAAGTGCCATTACTTGTTGTTTTTGCGTGAAATGATGCTTACATGTTGTTTTACTTTTTAAAGACATATCATCAACTGTTGGTTCAGTATTAAACTCTTTAAATAATTGCTGTCCTGCAAGATACAAAGATAAAGAAGCGACTAAATTCTCTTTACTTGATTCAATGACCATTATTTCGGTTTGAATAAGTTCTTTTAAAGTAAAAAGATTTGCATTAATGTAATACAAATAATGATCAGCTAATTTAATTGAGGCATTGCCTTTTAAATACTCAATAGCATTGTTTTTATGTTGATTAGCTAACACTTTGTAATCTTTAATTAAAGCCAGCGTTTCTTTTAAAGCAGAGCTAGCATTTAATTTAGAAAAATGATTAAAAGCTGTTTTAATTCCATCAAATAAAATAGACTGATTGGGTAAAAATTCATTGTCTAAAAATAACACTTTTTTAAAATGTTGTTTAGCATAAGTTTTATCTGTTGCTTTTTCAATCTCAGATAAATACCCCTTTTTTAAAACAGAATAATGGTGTTTTATGCTTTTTTGAAAAATAGTATTTGTAATTTTCGCCCTCACATTAAAATAACTACAAAAAGTACTAAAAATTACACTTTTCTACTTAAAATCACCCATTTTTAACCTTTTTTGACTCTTTTTGTACTTTTTTAATTTGTTATAATCTGTAATAAATTGTTTTAATGTGTTTTGAATTATTACTTCACAACAAAATATTTTTTAAAAATAGGGGTATTTACCCCTGTTTGGCTTTTTAAGTAATTTTTAATCAAAAAGTTAAATATTAAATAAAACGGGATGGATATTAAAAATATAGCCTCATTTTTTAAATTTTATTAACATTTTTTAGGATAGTTTAATTTTTTAAATATATTTGTAAACCAAAATCTATTAATTATGAAACAAATTGTTCTTATAGCATTGTTTAGTTTATCTGCTAATTTCTCATTTTCTCAAACAGATTCAACTGATTTGAATTTATA
>CAYQRJ010000229.1:0-4749 GCA_964419855.1 uncultured Crocinitomix sp. | reverse complement strand
TTTAGTTTTGTTTTACGCCTTCAAAATCATCATCTTCATCAGGGTCAGTAACATCTCGTTTGTAAATAGCATCTCCATTATCATCATACCCAACAATTACCGCTTTTTCTTTATTAGATTGATTTACAGGCTTTATAATCTCTTTTTGACAAGAGAAAATAACACTTGTAAATGCCAACATTATAATGATATTTCTTAAAACTTTCATAATCGCTACTGTATTATTAAAACAAATATACAAATAAAGTTTTAATCTTCAAAATTTTAGACCAACTTTTTATTTAAAATGTAGTTTTTATTGATTTAAGTGTATTTTATTTTTTTAAACCTAATTCAATTAATCGTTCGGTTAAGAATTCTCCAGCGGTAATATCTTCATACTTTTTGGGGTTAGAATCACTTACACAACTATTTAAACAAGTTAAATCCATATCTGAACGGGGATGTAAGAAAAAAGGAGTTGAATAGCGTGGAGTTAACCAAGATTCTTCTTTTGGTGAAATCACTCTATGTTGAGTAGATCTAAATCTATCATTGGTTAATCTGGCTAACATATCTCCAATATTAATTACAATCTCGTCATCTTTTGGGCTTACTGGAATCCAATCTCCATCTAATGTTTGGGCTTCAAGACCTTCAGCACTACCACCCATTAACAAGGTGATTAAATTAATATCTCCATGAGCGGCAGCCCTAACAGCACCTTCTGGAATTTCTGATAAATCTTTTACTGGATAATAATGCAACAACCTTAAAACAGAATTTCCATTGTGAATTTTTGGTGTAAAATAATCCTCATCTAAACCAAGATATAAAGCTGTGGCTTTTAAAAGGTTTCGCCCTGTGTTTTCAAATGTTTGATACACTTTTTGGCAAACAGCTTCAAAATTTTCAATTTCTTTTGGCCAAATGTTGTTAGGGTATTCGTTTTTAATTGAATCGCCATCTGTTACAGTTTGACCAATGTGGTAAAATTCTTTAATATCGGGCACAGATTTACCTTTTGCTGATTCTCTTAATTTTGAAATATACCCTCTTTGTCCTGCCAACGCTAAATCTTCATATTTTAATTTGACATCAGTTGGTAAAGCAAAAAAAGCTTTTGACACTTCAAATAATTGATCTTTTAATTCCTTAGTTACACCATGATTTCTAACAATAGCAAATCCCATGTTTGAAAAGGAATCTCCAAATTCTTTTATAAAATTTTGTCTTTTATTTTCATCTCCCGAAATATAGTCGTTGTAGTCAACAACAGCAATTTTATTTTTATCCATATTAAGCAATTTTTAATTTAGCCAATTTAGATTTGTTAAATTTAGATTTAGCATAATCTAAAGTTACTCTATATTCTTTAACATTATTAGAAGGTATTTCAAACATAGCGTCTGTTAGAATGGCTTCACATATAGAACGCAATCCTCTTGCCCCTAGTTTAAATTCCAAGGCTTTTTCAACAATAAAATCCAAAACGTCAGCATCAAATTTTAAATCAACACCATCTAAACTAAACAAATGGTGATATTGTTTAATTAAAGCGTTTTTAGGTTCGGTTAATATTCGTCTTAAAGCTGTTTTATCTAGTGGATTAAGATAAGTTAATACTGGAATACGTCCAATTAACTCTGGAATTAATCCAAACTCTTTAATGTCTGTTGGAATAATATATTGTAAAAGGTTTTCTTTGTCAACATTTTCTTTTTTAGTGTCGTTTGAAAAACCAATCATAGAAGTGTTCATTCTTCTGCCAATTATTTTTTCAATACCATCAAAAGCACCACCAGCAATAAATAAAATATTTTTAGTGTTTACTTTAATCATTTTTTGGTCGGGATGTTTACGTCCACCTTGTGGTGGCACATTAACTTCTGTTCCTTCTAACAATTTTAGCATAGCTTGTTGAACACCCTCTCCAGATACATCTCTTGTAATTGATGGATTATCAGATTTACGAGCAATTTTATCAATTTCATCAATAAAAACTATTCCTCTTTCAGCATCTTTAACTTTGTAATCAGCAGCTTGTAATAATCGAGATAAAATACTTTCTACATCTTCTCCCACATAACCAGCCTCTGTTAAAACTGTAGCATCTGCAATGCAAAACGGAACATTTAACATTTTAGCAATGGTTTTAGCCAATAAGGTTTTTCCTGTTCCAGTTCTACCTACCAACATCACATTAGATTTTTCAATATCTACATCCTCAGTAGTAGTTTTACCAGATATTCTTTTGTAATGATTGTAAACCGCAACAGCTAATATTTTTTTAGCATCATCTTGACCAATGACGTAATCATCTAGTTTAGTTTTGATTTCAGTTGGTTTTAACAATGTAAAATCGTGATGCTCTGTAGATGAATGATGTTTGGTTTCTTCATCAATAATATGATAAGCTTGCTCTATACAGTTTTCACAAATATGACCAGAGATTCCAGCAATTAGAATTTCAACTTCACTTTTGGGTCTGCCACAAAAAGAACAACTCATTTCATTTTTTTTTGCCATCTTTCCTTCTCCTCTTTTTAAATTAAAGGTTATTTTTTATTTCTTGTTAAAACTTCATCAATCATTCCGTATTTTTTAGCTTCCTCAGCAATCATCCAATAATCTCTATCAGAATCATCTTCAACTTTTTTAAATGGTTGACCTGAATGACTTGAAATAATTTCGTAAAGTTCTTTTTTTAACTTTAAAATTTCACGGGCTGTAATTTCAATGTCAGATGCTTGTCCTTGAGCACCTCCTAATGGTTGGTGTATCATTACTCTTGAATGAGGTAAAGCAGAACGTTTTCCTTTTGCTCCAGCACATAACAAAACAGCTCCCATTGAAGCCGCCATACCTGTACAAATAGTGGCAACATCTGGTTGAATGTATTGCATAGTATCATAAATACCTAATCCAGCATAAACGCCACCACCTGGTGAGTTTAAATAAATTTGTATGTCTTTTTTAGGGTCAACCGACTCTAAAAATAATAACTGAGCTGTGATGATATTAGCTACTTGATCGTTGATTCCTGTTCCTAAAAAAATGATTCTGTCCATCATTAATCTTGAGAACACATCCATTTGTGCTACGTTTAATTGGCGTTCTTCAATGATATAAGGTGTCATTGAAGATTCAATATAAGTGTTTAAGTGCATACTACTAATTCCGTGTTGTTTAGTAGCGTATTTTGTAAATTCGTCTTTTCCGAACATATTTATTGTTTTAATTTTATTGTAAAAAAATAATGCCCATAAATATAGGCATTATTTTTTATATTGATATGTAAAATAAATATAAAGTTTTATTTAGAAGCTTCTTCTACAAACTTATCGTATTCCAATTCTTTTTCGTTTAGCTTTACAGCAGTTTTAAAAAATTGCAACAATTTAGCGTTATAAATATTGTCGTAAATTTTATTGGCTTCATCTTGATTTGACAAAACATTTTTAGCTTGGTCAACCAATTCTTTATCTTCTGGAGCAGGCATTCCGTATTGAGCATATTGATTAGCCAACAATTGTTTCGTATAAGCAATAGCTTCTTCTGGTTTAACTTCTAAACCATTTTCTTTAATAATTTTATTTTGAATTAATTGCCATTTTAAACTTGATTTGTAATTGTCAAAATCAGCTTCAACTTCTTCTTTGGTTAATTTTCCTTCATTTGATTCTAAAATCCATCTTTTTAAGAAAGTTTCAGGTAATTCAAACTTAGTTTTTTCAATTAAATCATCTACTAATTTTCTAAGAAATAAGTTGTCAGAATCTCTAGCAAACATATTTTCTAAATCAGCTTTAATTCTTTCTCTTAATTCTTTTTCAGATTTGACATTGCCTTCTCCAAATAATTTATCAAATAATGATTGGTCAATGGCGGCTGGCACCATAGTTTTAATTTCAGAAATGGTAAAATCAAAATCAGAATCCAAATTACTAGCTTGTTCTTCAGTAATGGCTAACATTGATGCTAAATCTTTAGTATCTCTTGATACTTTTTTAGGGTCAACTACAATAACATCTCCAACTTTTTTACCGATAAATTGTTTTTTAACTTTATCATCAGTAATAAATTCTAAAGAAATGGTTGAGGTATTTTTAATGTCTCCATCTTTTTGAGAAAACTCACCAATAACCATATCTTTTTCAGACACTTTATCAGCTGGCACTAATTTACCGTAACGTCTTGCTAAATTATCTACTTCTTTATCAAGCATTTCGTCTGTAATTTTTACTTTAAGATAATCTGCTTTGTTTTTTTTAGATAATTTAATGTCAAATTGAGGAGCAACACCAATTTCGTAAGCAAATTCAAATGTATCTGGGTTATCAAAATCACCTTTAACCTCTTCATCTGATTTTGGTAGTGGTTGACCTAAAACATCAATGTTGTTAGTTTTAATAAAATCATTTAAAGATTGACCAACTAATTTATTTAGCTCATCAGCTAACACCCCTTTACCAAATTTCTTTTTAACGAACCCCATTGGCACTTTACCAGGTCTAAATCCAGGTATATTGGCTTCTTTACGGTATTTTTTTAAGGTGTTATTTACTGTTTCAGTATAATCATCCTTGTCAATTTTGATTCTAACAACTGTGTTTAAATCGTCAATTTTTTCCTCAACTGTATTCATTTTTACTCTTTATTTTATTTAAAATAAAAGATGGCTCTAGATATCTAGAGCCATCTAGTGCGGATGGAGGGACTCGAACCCCCACGCCGTGAAGCACTAGATCCTAAGTCTAGCGTGTCTAC
>CAYQRJ010000228.1:0-4751 GCA_964419855.1 uncultured Crocinitomix sp. | reverse complement strand
GATATTAGATGCTTCACAAAATGTTTTTTTAAAAAATGCTAAATCTATTAAATTGTCTAATGGAGTTGGCTTTAATTTTGGAATTTATCATACCTATAACAAAGAAAGATTAATAAAAATAAAATTAGGATTTGAATACAATTACACTGAAACGCAAGTAACAACTAAATATGATTATGAAAAGTTTTTAGCTGATAGTTATCAATATTCACTTATTAATGAAAAAATAAAGACTAAAATACACAAACATACTTTGGCTATGCCTTTTATTTTCAGGTATGATTTATCAAAAAAACACACATTTTACTTTGATTTAGGTTTAAACTATAACTTATTTACTTTATTTTATAATAACTATTCTGTAGATTATTACGAACTGGTTCAATTATCGTCTGATAATGTTTATTTTTTCAAAAGAAATTATTCCAATCATTCTGAATTTCATAATAAAAGACTTAAGTTTGGATTAGTTGGAGGAGTAGGTTTTAAACCCTCTATTTTTAAGCAGTTTAGCGTTAAATTATCATATAAATATAGTTTCTATTCAATTTCTAATAATTACATGTATAATCCTAATAATGTTTATTCCAATTCATTAGTCATTTCTGTATTAAAACCAAATTATTTAACAATATCAATTAACTATCATCTTTAAAACATGAAATATTCATTACTAATCATAATCATAACATTGTCTTTAGGTTTAAAAGCTCAATTACAATTTAAACCCATCAATGACAGAAAAATGTCTGTAGCTTTATCTTATGCTTATCCAAATTCTTTTGGTACTTTTGGAGATTTTAACTTTTCATCTCATTTAACAATTGGGTTTATAACAGAAAAGTATAGAAATTTAGAGGTTCAATTCAGTTACAGAATTAATAAATATCATCATGATTCTTTTCTTGATTTAACTTTTAACGCCAATACCCAAATGTATGCTATGTATTTTGGTGGTAAAAAATATTTTAGAGCAAAACCTAAGAGACGATTGCGCATTTATTTACATTGGTTAATTGGGGTGGGATATTATAGTATTGAAAAGGGGGCGTATAATCCCAAAAATGTTTTTAGTCTAAAACCGTTTTTTATTCTACCTTTGGGTTCTGGTGGGTTTTATATGGAGATGGATAAAAGATTTAATATTGGAGTCGATATAGAAGGGATAATTCCTACAGCTTACCTTAAAATTGGTTACCGTTTATATTAAAAACGTTGAAATCCTCCACAACAAAACGGTAAGGCAATAAGGCATCTTCTTCTGCGTAATCAATACCAATGCGTGGGGTGGTTTTAATTTTTGATTGAGGAATTTTAATATTTTTGTCCTCTATCCAAATTTTGTTTTGGGTTAAATTTAAACCATTATGTTGTTGGTTTATACCTAAACCAATGGTTAATTTACCTGGTCCGTTTAAAAGATTTTTATGCCATTTTTTGGCTTGACGGCGTTTTAAAATTAAAGATAGATTTTTATATGGATAAATGGCTCTTATTAAAACAGCATGTGGAACATCTTTTTGATTGGTAACCACGTTAAACAAATGATACATTCCGTAAATTAAATATACATAACTTACTCCGCCTTTGCAATACATGGTTTCTGTTCTGGGTGTTCGTTTGTTGTTGTAAGCATGAGAGGCTTTATCGGTTATTCCCTCATAAGCTTCTGTTTCGGTAATAATACCAGCAGAGATTTCGCCGTTAATATTGGTATAAAGTATTTTACCAATTAAATCTTTTGCCAAAGCTACAACATCAGGATTGAGGTAGTAATTTTGAGGTAATTTCATTATAAATTGAGCTTTCTTTTAAATCTTCAAAGGTATCAATATCATTTAATGGTTGAAGCAATTGATAAGAAAAATTGTTTAATTCAACTTCTTTAATGGTTTGTTTTAATAGTTGAGGTTGGCTCCAAGGTTTGTTTATAAAAAGAGAAGGAATATATTTTGACATTCCAATAAGGTAATAACCTCCATCAACAGCAGGACCAAATGTGATGTGGTTATTTTTTAAAGCATTAAAACCGTTGTTTATTATTGATGTTGTTAAATCAGGAATATCAGAGCCAATTAAAATAACTTGTTCATAGCCCCTATCAAAACTATTTTTAAAGGCATTTGACATTCTATCGCCAATAGTATTACCCGTTTGAGTGAATTTTTGATTGTTTTTCCACAAAGTTTCATCAATGTTATCAGAAAAATAAATATGTTTGTCAACCTTAACGTTTTGGGTTGCTTTTTGAGTAATATCAATTAGTTTTTTATATACGTTTAATGCACCTTCATCACCAATGGTTTTTGCCAAGCGAGTTTTTACCTTGCCTAATACAAGGTTTTTTACAAAAACAATAAGCAGTTGTTTTGGCATATTCAATTAATAAACAGGAACACCTTTTTTTAACCATTTGCGCCATTCTTTTGAATAAACGAGTTTGACTTGAGTGGGTTTATTTTTATAAACAACAACCGTATACCCTCGTGATTACCATTAGATTAAACCGCCATATAAATTATAGACATTTTTAAAGCCTATTTTTTTAATTTTAGTACCAATTTCCTCACTTCTTGCACCAATGGTACAATAAACAATAACCGTTACTTTTTTATCTAATTTATCAGTTTGTTTAAGGTCAAATTTATCGTACCCCACTTGAATAGCTCCTTTAATGTGAGAAACAGAATATTCTTTATTTTCGCGGGTGTCTAAAATATATAATTTTTCTCCTGCTAAAATTTTAGCATATAAATCGGCAGGTTTTATGGTTGGAATGGTGTTTTTATAGTAAGTTTTAAGCATTTGATGATAAGATTGTCTTTGAGCATTAACAGCCAAAGTGCTTAAAATTGTAAAAAGGAAAAATATTTTTTTCATATCAGTTTTGTTTAGTTAGCTAAGGTTGTACATAAAATGTACCAAGCTTAAAGTAATTACAAAAATACAAATATTTAAGGTGTTTTTAAAAAGAAAATAATGAATTGTAAAACAAACGACAAACTGATAAATTATTCTTTTTCTAATTCAATACGCCAATCTTCTAATGAGAGTTCTTTGTCTTTTACACGGTCGTAAAATTTAATGTCCCAATTGGGGTAAACAAAAAAATCGAAATGGGTAAAATAAGCATTACCATTATCTTCAGCCACTTTAATCCAATAATAATCTTCTTTTAATTCATCTGGTGTGCCATTAATGTAAACCATTAATTCTCTTTTATTTTTAGATTGTTTTTTAACGTAATCATTACGTTCATTAACCTCTTTAATGGTCCATATTGTATCTAAAATATTTTCAATGCTTAATTCTTTTTCTATTTTAGGAGATGTGGTATTATTTCCATTGCAAGAAAACATAAAAACCCCTATCAAAATAAAAGTTAAATATTTAAAATAAAGCATCATAATTAAAATTTATATGGTGTGTAGAGGTTAAATATAATCATTTTTTTTGATTTAACAATTAATCTACAACCACAACTAAATATTTAGATACTTTCCAAAAGTTTTTTGGTTCTGTAATTTTAATGGTGTGCTTTGTGCCATTATCCTCAATTGTGTAGGCAGAAGAAGGATGGTCTGTAATAATTTTTATTTTTTTACCACCATCAATATCAATTGAATTGGTTTTGGTTAAATCAACCTCAGTAAAATAGTCGTCATTAAAATCACCTTTTAAAGTGGCTTTTTTGCCTATACCAATAAAACCACCTTCTTTAACAATTACACCAGCTTTTTCAAGTTCTTCTTCTGTTCCGTAAGCGTAATATACTTGATTGGCTTCTTTCATTAATTCAAAAGCTAAAGTAGATTGCTCTTCATAAGCTTCAAGTAATTCAACGTATTCTCGGTCTAAATCTTCAAGTTCAGCACGTAGCATATCAATTTCTTCATCTTGTGCTTGAATTTTTACCATTAAATTAGATACCATTTTTTCTAATTCAGCAATTTTTTGATTTTTATTTTTTAATTGTTTGCTTAAAGCGTTGGCTTTTTTAGCATTTTCCTCTCTTAAATAATTAATATTTTGAATTTCTTGAATAATCCATTGTTTGCCATCTTCACTTAATTCAACATCTTTAGATTTTAATCTGATTTCGTCTTCTTTTAAATTAATCATTGCCAAGTTATCTTCAATTTCATTAAAAAGCATAATGGATTGATTAATGGTAGAGTCTTTTTCATTCAATTGGTTTTCTAATTCTCTTTTTTCAGATTTTAATTTGGCTAATTCTTCCGATAATTCATTACTTGAATTATCTGTGGTTTCTGATGTGTTACAAGAAAAAAATCCTGCTGAAAAAATAATTAATGTTAAATAAAAAAAACGTTTCATAATAAAAGGTTGTGTTTAGTTGTTAGCAAAAGTACATTATTTATTTTAAATTTTTCATTTTATTGAAGGTAAAAAGAGAATTGTTTGAATTATTTATTTTTAGACTTCATTAGAGTGCAAACTACATCAACAATAACAATGTTATTTTTCTCTTCTCTATACAAAACTTTATAATCTCTCACAATTATTCTTCTGTATTTAGGATTTAATTCATCCATTTGAAATTGTTTTGGAAAGCGGATTAGACTTGGGCTATTATATATATCATTTATCACTTTTAAAGCTCCACGTTCTGATTTATGTTTGTAAAAATTAAAAATTTCTTCTAGTGAGTTCACTGCATTTAACGACCAAGAGATTTTAATTTCATTTACCATTTTTTATACCTAATTAAAATATAAATTTATGATTTA
>CAYQRJ010000227.1:0-4793 GCA_964419855.1 uncultured Crocinitomix sp. | reverse complement strand
TGTCAATCAACCCATTTTCAATATCCAATTTATAAATGTGCCTTTTTACTTGAGTAGGCTTAAATATTTTTTTTTCGCCTAAATATTCAGTTGCAGCAACATAAAAGGTTCCATCATTTGACAAATGAGCCATTCCCATTGACATTTTAGAATCTAGAACAGGTAAAGTATATTCATGTTCAGAAACTTTTTCAAAATTTTCATCAAAAACAATGGCTTTAAATTTTTGTTTGGCTTTTTTATCATAGGGTAAATAAATAATTATTCCCATCATTTTTTTATCTTGAGAAAAATAGATGTTAAAACTACCCCCTTTAGATGCATCTAATTTTCCATTTGATTGATAACTTGCTAATTCTGTTCCTACACTTTTTCTTTTTAAAGTTTTGGCATCAAATAAATCATAATAGAGCTTTTTTACTTTTGTTTTTTTATCTTTATATGATGTAAAAAGAATAATTTTATCATTAAAGTAGGAAACATCTTCATACCTTCTATTTTTTTTATTTAATTTATATTCAATTTCAGTTGTTAATTCTTGAGCTAATTTAGGGTTAAACTTTATTAATATTGATTTTGTAAAAGTGTTTTTGAACACCATTGCACTTTCATTATTCACACCTAAAAGGTAAATATCACTGTATAAAGAACCTTTTTCGGTTGGTCCAAATTTTACTGGATAAGAACCTGCCATAGCTAAAAGTGTAAAAAACAATACACCTAATAATAATTGTAAATTTTTCATATTTTATTTTTTTTGCTAATATAAAAAAAAATGGAACTACAAGTAGCTCCATTTAAAAAAAAGTTTTAATTATTTTATTAGATATGTATCACTTCATCATAAGCAGCAGCAGCAGCTTCCATAATGGCTTCACTAATGGTTGGGTGAGGATGAACAGTTTTTATAAGTTCATGACCTGTGGTTTCTAATTTTCTAACCGCCACTAATTCAGCTACTAATTCTGTTACATTTCCTCCAATCATGTGTCCACCTAATAGCTCTCCATACTTGGCATCAAAAATCAATTTAACAAAACCTTCAGTTGCTCCAGCTGCAGTTGCCTTACCTGAGGCAGAAAAAGGAAATTTACCTACTTTTATTTCGTAACCAGCTTCTTTAGCTGCTTTTTCGGTCATTCCAACAGAAGCAACTTCAGGAGTACAATAAGTGCAACCTGGTATATTTCCATAATCTAATGGTTCTGTGTGTTCTCCAGCTAATTTTTCAACACAAATAATTCCTTCTGCAGAGGCAACATGAGCTAAAGCTGGACCTGGAGTAATATCTCCAATGGCATAATAACCAGGGATGTTAGTTTGATAAAAATCATTAACTAATACTTTACCTTTATCAGTTGCGATTCCTACTTCTTCTAGCCCAATACCTTCTAGGTTAGTTTCAATACCAACAGCCGATAAAACAATATCACATTCAATTTTTTCTTCTCCTTTTTTAGTTTTTACTGTAACCACACAACCTTTACCAGATGTATCAACAGACTCTACAGAGGAAGAAGTCATAATTTTCATGCCTTGTTTTTTGAAAGATCGTTCTAGTTGTTTAGACACTTCAACGTCCTCAACTGGAACAATATTTGGCATATATTCAACAACTGTTACTTCTGTTCCTATTGTATTATAAAAATATGCAAATTCAACTCCAATTGCACCAGAACCAACTACTACCATTTTTTTAGGTTGAGTAGGTAAAGTCATGGCTTCACGGTAACCAATTACTTTTTTACCATCTTGTGGTAAATTAGGTAATTGACGAGAACGTGCACCAGTTGCAATAATGATTCCTTTATTGGCAGAATATTCGGTAGTTTTACCTTTATCATCAGTAACATCAATTTTTTTACCAGGTTTAATTTTGCCAAATCCTTTAATCACATCAATTTTATTTTTTTTCATTAAAAATTGAATACCACCACTCATTTTTTCGGCAACACCTCTTGAGCGTTTTACCATACCACTAAAGTCAGCTTCAGCACCTTTTACAGAAATGCCATAATCTTTAGCGTGGTTAATATATTCAAATACATTGGCACTTTTTAATAAAGCTTTGGTAGGAATACATCCCCAATTTAAGCAAATTCCACCAAGTTCGGCTTTTTCTACTACTGCAGTTTTAAATCCTAATTGTGAAGCCCTAATGGCTGTAACATAACCTCCAGGTCCACTTCCTAATACTATAATGTCGTAATTCATTTTATAAAAATTTTGAAATGCGAATTTAATATTTATTATTTAGTTAATAAAATAAAAGGCATAAAAAAAGCCAATTTGTGAACAAAAAGGCTTTTTTATTTTGTTAATAGTGTAATCTATTTAATACTCATCTTCATTAAAGAAAAAATCTTCTTTGGTGGGATAATCAGGCCAAATATCTTCAATACTTTCGTAAACTTCTCCTTCATCTTCAATTTCTTGAAGATTTTCAACCACCTCTAAAGGTGCTCCAATTCTCATAGCATAATCGATTAATTCATCTTTTGTTGCTGGCCATGGAGCATCTTCAACGTATGATGCTAATTCTAATGTCCAATACATATATTAATTTTTTAGTGTTAAACTTTTTTGCAAAAGTATATTTTTTAAAATTCTAACCAAATTTTAAGCCACTTTTCTTTTTAACAATTTACATTTTTTTACATAAAAGGTTGAAAATCTATGTTTTTGGTTGCCAAGGAATTTCTTCTGCGTTCAATTTTAGACTTAAATATCTGCCATAAACAAATAAATAATCACTTAACCTGTTTAAATACGATAAAATGAGTAGATCTAATTCTACCTCATTTGCTAAAGCTGATGCCAATCGTTCGGCTCGTCTGCATACGCATCTACTAATGTGGCAAAAGGATACTGTTTCATGTCCACCTGGCAAAATAAAAGATTTCATTGGAGGTAATTCTTTATCCATTTCATCCATTTTTTGTTCTAAAAAATCTATATCGCTTTGATAAATTTGAGGTAATTTCATTTTAGATTTTTCTTTATCCTCTGCTAACAAAGAACCAAGTGTAAATAATCGATCTTGAATGTCAATTAAATCTTTTTTAGTTTTATCATCAATGGTTTTATCTCTTAATAACCCAATGTATGAATTGAGTTCATCAACAGTTCCATAAGCTTCAATACGTAAAGAATGTTTTGGTACTCTTGTACCTCCTATTAATCCTGTTGTACCTTTGTCGCCTTTTCTTGTATATACTTTCATTTTTAAAATCCTGCGTTAAAATTATCTATAAATAAGTGATTGATTGAATCTTTTAATTCTTCTTTTATAAAGTAGCCATTAATTTCTTCAACTTCTGTGGGCTGGTACTTGGCTCCATCATAACTATGTTTAATGGCTACTACACCAATTTCTTTATCATAATATCCCATTAATAAGTCAAAATAACCACTTTCTGTTGTTCTGGTTTCAATTAAAAAACCTAAATATTGGTTAATGATTTGATATTTATTAAATCCTTTTTGAAT
The DNA here is from genome assembly GCA_964419855.1 of uncultured Crocinitomix sp. GTDB lineage: Bacteria > Bacteroidota > Bacteroidia > Flavobacteriales_D > Crocinitomicaceae > Putridiphycobacter. The sequence goes on along the minus strand of CAYQRJ010000227.1, from coordinate 1,304 downwards.
AATTAATGTTTGTTTAACAGGTGTACCAAAAAGACCCGGTTTCATTTCAAGAATAAATCCGTTTTCGTAAGGTTTGTCTTTACCTAATTTAAATACTCTAAAATATTTATTTGAACACGGAGGCAGTGTTTTAACAGTGTCTGAAGTAGTACAAACTTTTAGTTTCTCCATCACCTCAATTACAATATCACTTTTAATTGGTGGATAAGCCTCCGTTATAATGGTAGTGTCCGCTTTAAAAGTATTTTCATCTTTTTGATTGTTGGGATGAGTACATCCAACATATATAAAAACACTTATTAAAAATAATAAATATAATTTTTTCATATCTCTATAACTTTAATTAGGAAAAACGTTAACTGCTAATTCCATTGCTTTTTTAAACTCTTTTGTATTAATTGATGTTGGTATGTTATTTTTGTTAAAATAATCCAACATTAATTCGGTGGGCATATTTCCGGTTAAATCATCTTTAGCCATAGGGCAACCACCAAACCCTTTAATGGCTCCGTCAAATCTTCTACACCCTGCTTGGTAAGCAGACTCTACTTTTTCTAATGCTGTTTGAGGTGTAGAATGTAAATGCGCACCAAATTCTACTTTTGGAAATGCTTTAATAAGGTGTGTAAATAAATAATCAATGGTATTTGGTTTTGAAACGCCAATGGTATCAGACAATGCTAAAATATTTATTTCAAATTGTTGGTGTAATAGTTCACTCCATTTTGCTACAATATCAACATCCCATTTATCGCCATAGGGATTGCCAAAAGCCATTGATAAATAAACCACCAATTGCTTATTGTGTTTTAAAGCTGTTTCTTGCATAGCTTCAACTTTGTGCAATGATTGGTCAATACTAGCGTTTGTGTTTCGTTTTTGAAACGTTTCGCTAACAGAGAAAGGGAATCCTAAATAATCAATTTCATCAAATTGAACGGCATCATTTGCGCCACGTTGGTTAGCTACAATAGCCAATAATTTAGAAGTGGTGTTAGATAAGTCTAATTGTTTTAAAACCTCTGCAGTGTCTTTCATTTGAGGAATGGCTTTAGGCGATACAAAACTACCAAAATCTATGGTGTCAAATCCAACTTTTAACAGTTGATTAATATAATTTGCTTTTATATTTGTGGGGATAAAATCATGCAATCCTTGCATGGCATCTCTTGGGCATTCTATAAGTTTTAAATCAGTCATTGCTTAAAATGTTTTGTTTGATGATTTCCTTATTAATATTTTTTATTAAAGATGGTCCTTCATAAATAAACCCAGTAAACACTTGAATTAATGAGGCACCAGCT
>CAYQRJ010000226.1:0-4849 GCA_964419855.1 uncultured Crocinitomix sp. | reverse complement strand
CCTGTTCTAATTTCGTGAGCTAAATAATCTCCAATAGTATAAGGTAATACAAAATAACCATCAGCCAAACCTTGCATTAAGGCAGAAGCACCAAGTCTGTTGGCACCGTGATCAGAGAAATTAGCTTCCCCAGCACAATAACAACCAGGAATAGTTGTCATCAAATTATAATCTACCCAAATTCCACCCATTGTATAGTGAACAGCTGGGTAAATCATCATTGGTGTTTTATAAGGATTATCAGCAGTAATTTTTTCATACATCTGGAACAAGTTTCCATATTTTTCTTCAATTACTTGTTCTCCTAATTTTATAATTTCCTCTTGAGTAGGATTATGGTGTCCTTGAACATAAGCTCTTTCTTTACCATAACGTTGTATAGCAGATGCAAAATCTAAGAAAACAGCTTCACCTGTAGCATTTACACCAAATCCAGCATCACATCTTTCTTTAGCAGCTCTTGAGGCTACATCTCTTGGCACTAAGTTTCCAAATGCAGGATATCTTCTTTCTAAGTAATAATCACGTCTGTCAGCAGGCAAATCTTTAGGTTTTATTTTTCCACTTCTAATTCCCTCAACATCCTCTTTGTATTTTGGCACCCAAATTCTTCCATCATTACGTAATGATTCAGACATTAAAGTTAATTTTGATTGATAATCACCTGAACGTGGAATACAGGTTGGGTGAATTTGAGTGTAGCAAGGGTTAGCGAAATAAGCTCCTTTTTTATGGATTCTCCAAGCAGCTGAACCATTAGACCCCATAGCATTGGTTGATAAATAAAATACATTTCCGTATCCACCTGAAGCAATAACCACAGCGTGAGCAGAATGTCTTTCTATTTCGCCTGTCACCATATTTCTAGCAATAATTCCTCTTGCTTTCCCGTCAACCACAACCAATTCAACCATCTCATGACGGTTATACATCTTAATTTTACCTTTACCAATTTGTCTGTTCATGGCAGCATACGCTCCTAACAGTAACTGTTGACCAGTTTGTCCTTTGGCGTAAAAAGTTCTTGATACCAATACTCCACCAAAAGATCGGTTAGCTAATAAACCTCCATATTCTCTACCAAAAGGAACACCTTGCGCCACACATTGGTCAATAATATTTGCCGATACTTCAGCCAAACGATAAACGTTAGCTTCTCTTGAACGGTAATCACCACCTTTTACAGTGTCATAAAATAATCTGTAAACAGAATCGCCATCATTTTGATAATTTTTTGCGGCATTAATTCCACCTTGTGCTGCAATTGAATGCGCTCTACGTGGAGAATCTTGATAAGCAAATGATTTAACATTGTAACCTAATTCAGCTAAAGAGGCAGAGGCCGCTCCACCTGCTAAACCTGTTCCTACCACAATCACATCAATTAATCGTTTATTGGCAGGATTAACTAAGTTAATATCATTTTTATGTTTTGTCCATTTGTCCTTAAGTGGACCTGTTGGAACTTTTGAATCTAATACTGACATATCTAATTAATTTTTAATGTGATTGAGTTAAAAAATGAAACAAAGCAACAAATATAAAACCTAAAGGAACTATTATAGCATATAAAGTTCCTAGCTTTTTAAGTACTGGAGTATATTTATTGTGGTTGAACCCAACCGATTGAAATGCTGATTGAAAACCGTGCATTAAGTGTAAAGATAAAAATATAAATGCAACAACATAAATTACTACATGAATAGGTTCACCCATTTCGTGATGTAATTCAGCCCAATATCTAGTAGGGTCTTCTGCATTACCTGCTATATATTTATAATTTATTTCATGTGCCCAAAAGTCACTCATGTGAGCTACTAAAAATAATAAAATCATAATTCCTGTAATAATCATATTACGCGACATCCAACTAGAATTAGCAGCAGCATTGTTTTTAGCGTAACTCACACCTCTTGCTTTTCTGTTTTTCATATCTAAGTACATCCCCATCACTAAATGGAAAATAATTCCTGCAATTAATATGGGTTGCATTAAAAATTGAATTAAAGGATTGTATCCCATAAAATGAGAGGCTGCGTTAAACGCATCTTCACTAAAAACCGATAATAAGTTTATCGATAAGTGCATAAGTAAAAAGAATAATAAAAAGAAACCCGAAAGTGCCATTAATATTTTTCTTCCAATTGATGATTTCATATCTTAAAAGTTTGGTTAAAATTATATAGGTACAAAGCTAATTTCATTTTAAAGAATATCAAATATTTTATTAAGTGATATATATCACGAATGTTTATATAGAATGATTCTAAATAATGATTTAGTCGTAACTTCAATAGAATAAGGCTTTTGCAGTAAATTCAAGCTTTAATGGTTGTAATTTTACATCTTTTTATAGTGATTTAAAATGACTAATTGAGTATTTTTGCATTACTAACTAACAAAAATCAGTTTAAAAATGATAAAAGTAACAGATTTAGCCAAAAAAAAAGCCATTGAATTAATGGATGAAGAGGGTAAGAAAAACGCCTTTATAAGAGTTGGAGTAGATGGAGGTGGTTGTTCGGGCTTAATGTATCAGTTAACTTTTGATACTGAAATTAATGAAGGTGATAAGGTGATTGAAGACAATGGAATAAAAGTAGTGGTTGATAAAAAAAGTGTACTTTATTTAGTAGGAACAACTTTAGATTATAGCGGAGGATTAAACGGAAAAGGCTTTGTGTTTAATAATCCAAACGCAGGTCGTACTTGTGGTTGTGGTGAGAGTTTTTCACTTTAAAGATTTAGATTTAAAATGGCAGAATATACAGAAGAGGAATTAGCAAAAGATTTACAAAATCAAGAGTATGAATTTGGGTTTACAACCGATATAGAAACAGAAAAAATTCCTGTAGGCTTAAATGAGGAGGTCATCAGATTAATTTCTAAAAAGAAAAATGAACCAGATTGGTTGTTAGAATATCGCTTAAACGCTTTTAAGGTGTGGAAAGAAATGACAGAACCTGAATGGGCTCATGTGACTTATGAAAAACCAAAGTTTCAAGAGATATCATATTTTGCCGCTCCAAAAAAGAAATATGAAAGTTGGGATGATGTAGAGCCTGAAATGAAAGAAACCATGAAAAAATTGGGGATTTCTATAGAAGAACAAAAAAAGCTAACAGGTACAGAAACAGTAGTTGATTTTGTAATGGATTCTATGTCGGTAGCTACATCTTTTAACGAAAAATTAGAGGAATTGGGTATTATATTTATGTCTTTTTCTGAGGCTGTTGAAAAACACCCTGATTTAGTTAAAAAATATTTAGGAACCGTTGTGCCATCTACCGATAATTTTTATGCGGCTTTAAATTCGGCTGTGTTTTCTGACGGGTCGTTTTGTTACATTCCTCAAGGCGTAAAATGTCCAATGGAATTGTCCACCTATTTTAGAATTAATGAATCGGGGACTGGGCAATTTGAAAGAACATTACTTATTGCTGATGAAGGAAGTTATGTGTCGTATTTAGAAGGGTGTACTGCTCCTCAAAGAGACGAAAATCAGCTACACGCCGCAGTGGTTGAGTTAATTGTGTTGGATAATGCCGAAATTAAATACTCTACAGTTCAAAATTGGTATCCAGGAGATAAAGATGGTAAGGGTGGAATTTATAACTTTGTAACCAAACGTGCCATTTGTCATACTAACTCAAAAGTGAGTTGGACACAAGTTGAAACTGGCTCGGCTGTTACTTGGAAATATCCATCTTGCATTTTAAAAGGCGATAATTCAATTGGCGAATTTTATTCAGTAGCGGTTACTAATAACCATCAACAAGCCGATACTGGTACAAAAATGATTCATTTAGGTAAAAACACTAAAAGTACGGTCATTTCTAAAGGGATTTCCGCAGGGTTTTCAAACAATTCTTACAGAGGGTTAATTCAAATACATAAAAATGCGGATAATGCCCGTAATTTTACACAATGTGATAGTTTGTTAATGACAGATACGTCAGGTGCTCACACTTTTCCGTATATTGAATGTCAAAATAACTCGGCTAAGTTAGAGCATGAGGCCACTACCTCTAAAATAGGAGAAGACCAAATTTTTTATTGCAAACAACGTGGAATTTCAGAGGAAAAAGCCATTGGTTTAATTGTTAATGGTTATTGTAAAGATGTGTTAAATAAATTACCTATGGAATTTGCTGTTGAAGCTCAAAAATTATTAGCCATTTCGTTAGAAAATAGTGTGGGGTAATTCTTTTTACATGACAAATCAAAAAATTAACATATCAGATTATTATGAATGGATTAACAAAATAAAAGCAAAAATTCATTCTTCAAGAATTAAGATTGCTCTTAGTGCTAATTCTGAACTTCTTAATCTCTATTGGGAGATAGGTAAAGAAATAGTGAAAAAACAAAATAATTCTGGGTGGGGTAGTAAGATAATTGAAAAAATGTCAATTGATTTAAAGCATGAATTTCCCGATATCAAAGGTTTTTCAAGGAGAAATATTTATGCAATAAGACAATGGTACTTACTTTATTCTCAAAAGTTTGAATTTGTGCCACAAGTTGTGGCACAAATTCCTTGGGGGCAAAACAGATTGATTGTTACAAAGATAAAAGATGTTAATGAAGCCCTATTTTATTCACAAGAAACTTATAGGAATTCTTGGTCAAGGGAATTATTAGAGATACAAATAGCAGATAATTTATTTTTAAGACAAGGTAAATCAATAACAAATTTTGAAAGCACATTACCTAAAAGTCAACTAAACACAGTAAAAAATGTCTTAAAAGACCCGTATTATTTTGATTTTCTTGGACTAGAAAATGATGCTTTAGAAACATCAATTGAAAATGAATTAACCAAACTTATAACTGAATTTTTATTAGA
>CAYQRJ010000225.1:0-4864 GCA_964419855.1 uncultured Crocinitomix sp. | reverse complement strand
AAATACAGCTGGCATGCCTGAAGCTTTAGCTCTGTTAACCGCAAGTTTAATCCAATCTTGAATAGGTAAATCTTTAGCTTGACATCCTCTCCAAATATCTCCTTTTTCAACAAAATGCTCCATTAGAACTTTTCCGTTTGCGTCAACAACTTTTACTGTTCCTTCTGCTTCAATTTCAAATGTTTTATCGTGCGAGCCATACTCCTCAGCTTTTTGAGCCATTAAACCAACATTTGGTACTGTTCCCATTGTTGTAGGGTCAAAAGCTCCATTTTTTTTACAAAAATCAATGACAGCAGTATAAATTCCAGCATAGCTACTGTCTGGAATTACGGCTACCGTTTCTTGTAATTCACCTGCTTTATTCCACATCTTACCTGAGTTTCTAATCATTGCAGGCATTGAGGCATCAATAATAACATCAGAGGGCACATGAAGGTTAGTAATTCCTTTATCAGAATTGACCATAGCCACATCTGCTCTTTCATCAAATATACGATTTATTTCTGTTAAGATTTCTTCTTTTTTATCATCCTCTAATTCATTCAAATTAGATAGTAAATTACCAAATCCATTGTTAACATCTACACCAATTTTGTCAAATAATTCTCCATACTTGTCAAACAATTCTTTGAAATAAGTTTTAACGGCATGACCAAAAATGATAGGGTCAGACACTTTCATCATGGTAGCTTTAAGATGAATTGAAAACAAAATATCGTTATCTTTGGCATCTTTTATTGATTTATCTAAAAAAGAAACTAAAGCTTTTTTGCTCATAAAAGTACCATCAAAAATTTCACCTTCAAGTAAATCTAAAGTTTTAAGTACTTTTACTCCGCCATTTTTTTTATGTAATTCGATATTAATAGTTGTAGCTTTGTCAACTGTTATAGATTCTTCATTGGCATAAAAATCGCCTCCATTCATTGTGGCCACGTGAGTTTTAGAGTCAGATGTCCATGCCCCCATGTGATGTGGGTTTTTTCGAGCATAATTTTTAACCGCTTTTGGTGCTCTACGGTCTGAGTTACCTTCACGGATAACAGGGTTTACAGCCGATCCTTTAATTTTGTTATACCGGGCTTGAATTTCTTTTTCAATTTCAGTTTCTGGCTCATCAGGGTAATCTAATAAATCATAACCTTTATCTTGTAGTTCTTTAATAGCAGCTTTTAGCTGAGGCACTGAGGCAGAAATATTTGGTAGTTTAATTAAGTTACAATCAGGTTGTTTAACTAAAACAGCCAATTCGGCTAAGGCGTTAGGTACTTTTTGGTCATCTTTTAAGTAATCCGGAAACTCGGCTAAAATTCTAGCTGCTAAAGAAATATCTTTAGTTTCAATATCAATATTAGCCGTTTTAGCAAATGCTTTAACTATTGGTAAAAAAGAATTAGTAGCCAACAATGGGGCTTCATCTGTTTTAGTGTAAACAATTTTTGGTTGAGTGCTCATTTTATATTTATTTTAATTTAAAGAATATAATTATTAAGGTATTAAAAACCTAATAATTAAAATACTCAACAAATTTAAAAATAAAAAGAGATTATTTTATAATAAACGATAAACTTTTAATAATTTTATTTCAACAAGTTCTTAATATGTTTTTCAATAGACTCAGGTTTAGTAGTTGAAGCAAATCGTTTAACTACTTTTCCGTTTTGGTCAATTAAAAATTTTGTGAAATTCCATTTTATTTTAGCCCCCAATAAACCTTTTTTTTGAGATTTTAAATACTTAAATAAAGGATGTGCATTTTCGCCATTTACATCAATTTTACTAAACATCTGAAAAGTTACTCCATAATTAATCATACACCCCTGTTGAATATCTTTTTCTGTACCAGGTTCTTGACCTCCAAACTGATTACAAGGAAATCCTAAAACTTCTAGTCCATTTTTTTTATAGGTTTCATATAATTTTTCTAATCCATTTAACTGAGGTGTAAATCCGCATTTACTGGCTGTATTAACAATTAAAATAACCTTTCCTTTATATTTTGACATTGAAATATCTTGTCCTTGAATTGATTTTGCAGAAAAATCATAAAATTTAGATGAACTCATAATTTTGTTAGTTAGTGATTTACAAAGATATAACAATATTTTTGATTAAATGATTAAAGTTTTGTATTGTGATTTCAGCTTGTTTTTTAACTCAAAACCTCCAACTTAGCAAACTTTAATAACAGTTGTTTGTTGCCGTGAGCAGGAAAAAACACAGTGGCTTTGTTAGGAGGGGTGCCTTCAAGTGCCATTACCTTTCCTTTTCCGTATCTGGCGTGTTTTACATTGTATCCCACTTTTAAATCTATATCTTTAGCCGCCTCACCTTTTACTTTTTTAGGTAAGTCAGTCATTTTAGTTAATTTACGTTTGGTTAAGCCATTAAAATTAGCACCACCAATTTTATTTTTTGTATTTACAGCATTTAATGAGCGACCACCTTTGTAAGATGTTCCTAAAATTTCTAAATGTTTAGCATCAATTTCCGATATAAAACGACTAGGTTCAGCTGTGTGAATGTTACCCCATCTAAATCTACTTGTGGCATAAGTTAAAGTACATTCTTTTTCGGCTCTGGTAACGGCTACATAAAATAATCGCCTTTCTTCTTCTAACTCACTGCGAGTATTTAACGCCATCTGGCTCGGAAACAAATTTTCTTCCAAACCAACCACATAAACATACTTAAACTCTAAACCTTTAGAGGCGTGAATGGTCATTAAAGTAATTTTATCTTGGTCTTCATCTTTATCTTGATCGGCATCTGTTAATAAAGCCACATCCATTAAAAAATCGTTTAGGTAAATGCTATCTTTATCAGTAGTGGTTTCAACAAATTCTTTTAGCCCTGTTAATAAAGCCTGAACATTTTCATATCTGTTAACTCCTTCTGGCGTTTTGTCATTATATAAATCTCTTAAAATACCTGACGATTTACCAATGTGTGCTCCCATTTCATAAGCATCTTTTTGATTTAATTCAATAATAAAACTCTTAATCATAGTCACAAAATCATTCATTTTTTTGCGAGTACCACTAGGTATTTGACAAGGATATTGCTGAGGGTTACTAATCACGTCCCAATAACTTACTCCGTGGTGGGCGGCACAAACTGCTATTTTTTCCATTGATGTTTTTCCAATGCCACGTTTGGGATAATTAATAACCCTTTTTAAAGCTTCCTCATCTTTGGGGTTAGATGTTAGTCTAAAATAAGCAATCAAATCTTTAATTTCTTTTCGTTGATAAAATGATAGTCCACCATAAATTTTATAGGGTAAATTCATTTTACGTAACTGTTCCTCAAAAGCCCTTGACTGAGCATTGGTACGGTATAAAATAGCAAAGTCAGAATTGTTAGCCTGTTCATTTACTTTGGTTTCGTAAATATTATTAACTACCGTTTTTCCTTCTTCACCATCAGTTAAAGTTCTTATCACTTTAATTCTATTACCTTCATCATTAGCAGTCCAAACGTCTTTTTTAATTTGATTTTTGTTTTTTGCAATCACACTGTTAGCCGCATTAACAATATTTTTAGAACTGCGATAGTTTTGTTCTAACTTATACAGCTTGTAATCAGGGTAATCGTTTTTAAAATTTAAAATATTTTGAATGTTAGCTCCTCTAAAAGAATAAATAGATTGGGCATCATCACCCACCACACAAATATTTTGAAAAACAGCTGCCAATTTTTTAACTAAAATATATTGAGAGTAGTTGGTGTCTTGATACTCATCAACCAAAATGTATCTAAATCGGTGTTGGTAAAAGTGCAACACATCAGCATAATCTCTAAATAAAACATTGGCTTTAAAAAGTAAATCATCAAAATCCATAGCACCCGCTAAAAAGCACTTTTTTTCATAGGCTTTGTAAATTTCAAACAAACGGGGTCTGGCAGACTGACGGTCTTCATTGATAATGTCAGTATTACTTTCGTAAGCTGCTGCCGAAATTAAATTATTTTTAGCAGACGAAATTCTACCAGCCACCATTGCAGGTTTATAAACCTTGTCGTCTAATTTTAAATCTTTAATAATAGATTTTAATAAACTACGCGAATCTTGAGTGTCATAAATGGTAAAATTGGTTGGATACCCCAATTTATCGGAATGGTGTCTTAAAATACGAGAGAATACAGAGTGAAAAGTCCCCATAGTAATATTTTTGGACTCAGAATTACCTACAATACTTGCAATTCTGTTTTTCATTTCCTTAGCCGCTTTATTGGTGAAAGTTAAGGCTAAAATATTAAACGGATCAACCCCCTGCTCCATTAAATAAGCAATTCTAAAAGTTAAAACACGGGTTTTTCCAGACCCAGCTCCAGCAATAACCATAGTTGGACCTTCAGTATTTTTTACAGCTTCTAATTGAGGTTGGTTTAGGGTCTCCAAATAATTCATAAAACAAAAGTAATATAATAATCTAAAAATTACACATCATAATTTCAGATGTTGATAAGTTTTATTTTTTTATTTTGGCAGGCTAAACCAAGTGTTACGTTAAAGTTTTTTCAGTTTTACCAACTGCATTATATTGTCTTTTGGGCTTCTAAAGTCGCCAAAATACAATTAATTCCGTAAGGTAAAACCATCAAAAAGCTATCACTTCACCCTTTGCCTGAATACCGATTTCAAATCAATAGCGTCCTAAACTTTTTTTTGGATAAAATATAAAATTGTATCAAATTGTCAGTTCGCCACCTATTGGAGGACAGGGAGTGATTTTTATTTTTTTGGATAAAAAATAAAAATTGTATCGAGAACAGGCTACGGAGTCACCAACCCTAACAACCTCAAAAAAACAACCCGCTATGTTCTCGATACAATTTTAAAGTAAATACTATCGTA
>CAYQRJ010000224.1:0-4925 GCA_964419855.1 uncultured Crocinitomix sp. | reverse complement strand
TAAATTAAATAGTAAAAACTCAGTAGTTATACAAGTCTATAATTAATTAAAAATAAAAATTTAACATTTTTCATTTACCCATTTACCCTAAAAATTTTATCTTTGATGTTTTTATCACTTATTTATGAAAAAATTTACAGTATTATTTACATTACTTATTATTTCAAATAGTTTATTGGCTCAAACAACAGTTAGAGGATTTGTTAAAAGTGAAGAGGATGGAAATGCTATTCCTTTTGCTAAAGTTTTTATTGAAGAATTAAAAATAGGAGCCAATACAGATTTCAATGGTTTTTATTCAATTCCAAAAGTACCAGCTGGTACTTACACTGTTAAATTTACAAGTGTAGAGTTTAATGAATATTCTGAAAAAATTACAGTAGTTAATGATAAAATTTACACTTTAAATGTAGAGTTGAAAAAAGGTAAAGTTTTAGATGAGGTTGAAGTTACGGGCGAAAAGAAAGATATGCAAAAAGAAGTTAGGGTGTCTGTTGTTAAAATTACATCTAAAGATATTTTAAGAGTGCCTACCACTGGAGGAGATGCAGATATCGCTACATACTTTCAAACTGTACCTGGTGTGGTTTCAACTGGCGACCAAGGTGGGCAAGTTTATGTTAGAGGAGGAACACCAATCCAAAATAAAATTTTATTAGATGGAATGACCATTTATAACCCATTTCATTCAATTGGTTTCTTTTCTGTTTTTGAAACTGACTTAATTCGTTCTGCTGATATTTATACGGGTGGTTTTAATGCTAAATATGGAGGTAGAATATCCTCAATTATGGACATTAAATATCGAAATGGCAACAAAAAAAGAATGTCTGGCTTAGTTGGTTTATCTCCTTTTACATCTAAAGTGTTATTAGAAGGTCCTCTCAGTAAAAAAAATGGAATCTCTTTTGTTTTGTCTTCAAAATTTTCTTTATTGCAACAAACCTCAAAAGTATTGTATCCTTACATAAATGACGGAAATGGATTGCCTTTTAATTTTAATGATGTTTATGGTAAAATAACCATAGATGGAGGAAAAGGTAGCTTTTTTAATGTATTTGGTTTTTCTTTTAATGATAGGGTAAAATATCAGGCTTTATCAGATTTTAATTGGAAAAGTTGGGGTGGGGGGGTCAATTTTGCCTTTGTGCCACAAAAATCACAGTTGTATTTAAAAGGTAGGGTTAATGTATCAGATTATGCCATTGAATTAAAAGAAAATGATTTAAAACCAAGAAATTCAAGTATTGCTGGTTTTGAAATGGCTTTTGACTTTACTTACTTTTTACCAGGCAGAAGCCGTTTAGATTATGGATTTAATTTTAATTATTTTAAAACATATTTTAGAACTTTTAATGTTGTAAATAAAAAATTAGAATTAGCAAATGATGCAACAGAAGCTGGAGGATATTTTTCATATAGATTAGTAAAAGGCAGATTGGTTTTTGAACCAAGTATGCGTTTTCAAGGTTATGCATCTGTTGGTAAATTAACCGCAGAGCCTAGGTTAGGTGGTAAATATAATATTACTGAAGATATTAGATTTAAGTTTGCAGGTGGATATTTTACTCAAAATTATACTAGTACAACATCAGATAAAGATGTGGTAAATTTATTTTATGGCTTTGTTCAAGCGCCAAGTAATTTACCTAGCAACTTTACTAAACAAAATGGAGATGTGGTTGAAGTAGTTAATGGTTTACAAAAAGCTTGGCACGCCATTTCAGGCTTTGAATTTGATTTAAGCACAAAATTAACCTTAAACGTTGAAGCGTATTATAAATGGTTTACTCAAATGTCAAACATTAATTCTAATAAAATTTTTGATGATGATGCTTCAAATAGTAAAATAGATGATTTATTAAAAAAAGATTTTATTATTGAAAGCGGTCAAGCAAGAGGCGTTGATTTTTTATTAAAATATAATACCAAAAAAGTGTATTTATGGGCAGTCTATTCTTTAAGTAAAGTAACAAGATGGAATGGAACAGATACTTATTTTCCTGTTTTTGACAGAAGACATAATATTAATTTAGTGGGGAGTTATACTTTTGGTAAAGATAAATCTTGGGAAATAACAGCAAGATGGAATTTAGGTACTGGATTTCCCTTTAAACAAACACTTGGAGTAGGGGGAGTAACCAATTTTACCAATCTTAATCAAAATTATACTACTTCAAATGCAAATCAATTGTCTTTTGTGTATGAAAAAAACTATTCTGGTCGTTTACCTACTTATCATAGACTAGATTTGAATATTAAAAAGAAATTTACCTCAAAAAAATATAAAAATATGAAATGGGAGGTAATTGCAGGGGTAACCAACGCATATAACAGAAATAATATCTTTTATGTTAATAGAGTAACCAATCAAAAAGTATATCAGTTACCACTAATGCCTAGTATTGCTCTTAGTTGGAGGTTTTAATGAATTTTATTTTTAAAATACTATTTATTCTGTTTATATGTAATTTTAATTTAGCATTTTCAAAAGACGATATAAAACTAAATCCTAGAAAAAAATACCCTTTTGGTGTTGCAATAAACCTTTTAGGTCCTTCTGGTCATTTGGCGTTATCCATTAATGGATATGTTATTCCAAAAATAAACATTGAGGTGGGTTCGGGAGTTTTTAATACCAAAGGAATATTTGTACCTAGTATGTTTTTAGGAGGCAAATATCACTTTGCTGGTAATACTTGGAGCAAAACTACTTTTTATTTAGGGATATATGATGCTGTAAATTATAATTTTAAAATTCATCATTTATATTTTCCCTTAGGAATAAATAGAATAAAAAAAAATCATCTAACTTGGAGTGTAGAAATTGCTTTTCAACCCGATAAATCATATTATAATTCAACTATGTGGGGAGCATTCAAAATTGGATATCAATTTGGATTTAATGCTAAAAAAAATAAATTTTCAATATTTGACAATAAAAAATAACTATGCAAAACAAACTTAAAGCCTTTGAAAGACTATTAAATATAATGGAAGATTTAAGAGCCAAATGTCCTTGGGATAAAAAACAAACCCTTGAATCTTTAAGACATCTTACCATTGAAGAAACTTACGAGTTAGCAGATGCCATTATCGAAAAAGATATGCAAGAGGTTAAAGGTGAATTAGGAGATTTAATGTTACACATAGTCTTTTATAGTAAAATTGCCTCAGAAACCAATCAATTTGATGTAGCTGATGTGCTAAATACTGTTTGCGATAAACTCATACGCCGTCACCCTCATATTTATGGAGATACCATTGCCCAAACAGAAGATGAAGTAAAAGCCAACTGGGAAAAAATAAAACTGTTAGAAAAAAATAATAAAACCAATAAAAAAAAACAATCTGTACTAGAAGGTGTGCCTAAAGCACTGCCAGCACTCGTAAAAGCAAGTAGAATTCAAGAAAAAGTAAAAGGTTTGGGATTTGAGTGGGACAACAAACAACAAGTTTGGGATAAAGTAGAGGAAGAAATCCAAGAATTAAAACAGGCAGAAAAAAACAATAACCTAAATCAAATTGAAGAGGAATTTGGAGACGTATTGTTCGCTTTAATTAATTATGCCCGTTGGATAAATGTAAATCCTGAAAATGCTTTAGAAAAAACCAATAAAAAATTTATTAAACGTTTTCAGTGGATGGAAAGTCAAACCAAAAAAGACGGAAAAAATTTAAGTAAAATGTCCCTTAACGAAATGAATCAATATTGGAATAAAGCCAAACTTTATGATTGATTTTTTTTGTAACATTTAATTATTAATAAGTTATGATGTTGTATTGTGTTATATATGTAAAAAAAAGTAACTTTGAATTAAAATTTTATAACTACTTTTGTTTTACTTTAAAGTATATCTTAAGACCAATTTATGCCAAACAATAGATTTGTTAAAGAAGAATTAAAAAAAATACTATCAGACAATGAAAATTGTACTGAAGTTTTCCTATTGGTTGGAGAAATAAATTTATCTATTATCGCCTCATCAATTGTTATAATAGAAAATAAATTAAAATTATTAAAACTTTCAAAATCTTTAATATCAAGAACAAAATTAATTTCAATAGAACTATTAGATAATATTTTAAAACATCAGTATAAAAATAAAGATTATAAAGCATTTTTTCAAATTGTAATTTATAAAGAAAAAATGAGTTTTGTTTCAGGTAACTGTGTAAATACAAAAAATTATAATATCCTAAAAGAAAAGTTAAATACACTTTCTACCTTAAAACCTAAACAGGTTCAACAAGAGTATATGGAAAGATTACAAAATAATGAACTAGATGAAGAAGGTAATGCTGGTCTAGGTTTATTGACAATTATGAAAAAAAATCATATCAATTTTGATTATAACCTTATAGAATTGCCAAATAATTATTACTTTTATAAAAATAGTATTAACCTCTTAAATCTAAATTAATGAGTAGTACCTTTATAATAAATAAAGCAAAATCTTCACCCCAAGTTATTATTGATTGTAGTAAAGGTTTAGTTGAATTTAATGGCTCTTGTATGCCAGAGGATTCAGTTGAGTTTTTTAGGCCAATTTATAATAAAATTGATTGTTTAAAAGAGGTAACAAATAAAATAACATTTACTTTATTAATTGATTATATCAATTCAGGGTCTTTAAAAGCTTTTGTAGATTTATTTATTAAAGTTAAAGATATGAAAGATAAAGATGTGGAAATTATTTGGAAGGTAGAAGAAGATGATGAAGAATTAATTGATACAATAGAGGATATACATAGAATTTCTCAGCTTAACTTCACATTTCAATATATCTAAAACTCTCCATTTGTCTGCCTTTTTAGGTGTTCTCTTGTCCTTTTTTATGCAACCATAATTGAATAAACTTCTTTTTTGCTTATTGTTTTAAAATCAGTAATTAAAAAAAACAACTACCTTTTTTATGGAATTT
>CAYQRJ010000223.1:0-4928 GCA_964419855.1 uncultured Crocinitomix sp. | reverse complement strand
CTTTAGCCAATACCCACTTTTGGATAGGTACTTTAGGTATTTTACTTTGGGTAATCCCTATGTATTGGGCAGGGTTTACACAATCTTTAATGTGGAAAGATTTTAAAGTTGATGGCAGTAGTTTAGAATATGCTAACTTTTTAGATACTGTAACAAAATTACGCCCTTTATATATGATGCGTTCTTTAGGAGGGTTATTATACGTAACCGGACCAATAATTATGGTTTACAATTTGGTTAAAACAGCTAAAGCTGGAAACTTTGTTGCTAATGAGGCTGCAGAAGCTCCACCATTGATAAATCCTAATAAAGGAACTAAAGGAGAACATTGGCACTCTGTAATAGAAAGAAAACCAATGAGATTTTTAGTAGTTACTTTATTAGTAATTTTAGTTGGTGGTATAGCCGAAATGATGCCTACTTTCTTAGTTAAATCTAACATTCCAACCATTTCTAGCGTTAAACCTTACACTCCTTTAGAATTAGAAGGACAAGATATTTACATTAGAGAAGGTTGTAACAATTGCCATTCTCAAATGATTAGACCGTTCCGTGATGAAGTTATGCGTTATGGAGATTACTCTAAAGGAGGAGAATATGTTTACGCTCATCCACACTTATGGGGATCAAAACGTACCGGTCCAGATTTATTTAGATCAGGAAAAGGTGCAAAAGGTAACCGACCAGAATCATGGCACTACAGACACATGATTGACCCAAGAGCTATTTCTGAAGGTTCAATTATGCCAGCTTACCCATGGTTAAAAGACAACAAATTAGATTATTCATTAATAAAAGCTAAAATATCTGCTTTAAGAACTGTAGGTGTCCCATATCCTCAAGGATATGAAGACCAAGCTGAAGCAGACTTATTAAAACAAGCAAATGAGATTTATGAGATCATTATTCAAGATCCAGGAATCGAGACTGCAAGAGCTGATATGGAATTGATTGCGTTGATAGCATACCTTGAAAGGTTAGGGTCTGATATTTACAAAATTGATGATACTGCAACTAAAGAATAAATATTATGCTTAAATATATAAAAGGACACCTTACATCAATAGACGGAATAGAAATTTTTCCAGTTATTTCATTGGTAATATTCTTTACGTTTTTTGTAGGAATGGTTTACTACATTAGCAAGGTGGACAAAAAAACAATTAATAAAATTAAAAATTTACCTCTTGATGAGGACTAAAAAATAAATATGATGAAAAGGATATTTAATTTTAAATTAACAAGCACTTTAATGTTATTATTTATAAGTGTTTCTACAATGGCACAAGATGCCCCAGTAAAAATAGACAGACCTGTTTATGAAGATTTAGGAATTTCACCAACAACACTGTTTTTAGTTATGTTGGTTTTTACTATTGTTTTATTATTTGCACTATTAACAGTTGCAAAAAGTGCATCAACAGTTTTAAGACAAAACGCCGAAAAAGCAAAAAAGGCAGGAATGGTTATATTATTTGCCCTAATGGGAAACAACACATTTGCTGCTGATGCAGTTGAAAAAAGTGAATATATTATTAATTTCCCTGATTCAGCTTTTTATATGTTTTTGTTTATAGACATTGTTATAGTATTTTTAATACTATATTTTACAGGGATGATTAAAGGCGCTTTATATAATCCAAACACAAGTAAAGAAACAAAAACTATTTTTTCTAAATGGAATAAATCTTTAACCAATGCTGTTGAAATTGAAGATGAAGACACCATTTTATTAGACCATGATTATGATGGCATTAAAGAGTTAGATAATGAATTGCCACCTTGGTGGAAATATGGTTTTTACATCACAATAATTTGGGCATGTATTTACATTCCGTATTATCATATATTTAATCCTGATAAATTACAATATGGAGAGTTTGCTACACAAATGGCTGAAGGAGAAAAAGAAGTAGCAGCCTACAAAGCAGCACACCCAAATTTGGTAAATGAAGATAATGTTGAATTATTAACAGATGATGCTTCACTAAATAAAGGAAAAGATATTTTTACTAAAAACTGTACACCTTGTCATGGACAAAATGGTGGTGGCGGAATTGGTCCAAATTTAACAGATACAAAATGGATTTATGATGGAGATATTAAAGGTGTATTTCATACTGTGTCTGAGGGGGCTTCTAACGGAATGGTGGCTTGGAAAAACCAATTAAACCCAACAGAAATACAAGCTGTTGCGAGTTATGTATTATCTATGCCTCCTGCTGAAGGTGGTAAGGAACCTCAAGGAGACAATACATTTGAAAGACCTTAATTTATTATAACAATTTTTTAACAAAAAAGAGTGTGAATTGTTACACTCTTTTTTGGTTTTTAGATGTAAATTTGTACTATAAAATCAACTATAATGAGCAGATTTGATGAAGAGTTTAGAGACAGTATTGCAACTGTAGATAAAGACGGAAAACGTAAATGGGTATTTGCCAAAAAAGTGTCTGGCAAATGGTTTAATAAAAGACAGTGGTTTGCTTATGGTCTGCTTGTTCTTTTGTTTGTAGGACCATTCATTAAAATAAATGGAGAGCCTCTTTTAATGCTTAACATTGTAAAACGTAAATTTGTTATTTTTGGACAAATATTCTGGCCAGAAGATTCTTACTTATTTGCTATTGGAATGCTAGCTTTTGTTGTTCTCATTATTGTATTTACAGTAGTGTTTGGTCGTTTATTTTGTGGTTGGGCTTGTCCGCAAACTATTTTCTTAGAAATGGTTTTCAGACGAATTGAATTTTGGATTGATGGAGATTGGAACCAACAAAAAAAATTAGATAAAATGCCTTGGAAAGGTGTTAAACTAAGAAAAAGATTATTAAAATGGAGCATTTATTGGATTATTTCTTTCATTATTGCTAATACTTTTTTAGCTTATATCATTGGAGTTGATGAATTATTTGACATCATCACCTCACCACCAAAAGAACATATTGGAGGATTAATTGCCATCTCTATATTTACCACTGTTTTCTTTGCTGTATTTACTTGGTTTAGAGAACAAGTGTGTATTGCTGTTTGTCCTTATGGAAGGTTACAAGGTGTTTTATTAGATGAAAACTCTGTTTTAGTGGCTTATGATTATAAAAGAGGTGAGCCAAGAGGGAAATTTAGAAAAAATGAGGACAGAAAAGAAGCAGGGAAAGGGGATTGCATAGATTGTGGTCAATGTGTAAACGTTTGTCCTACAGGAATTGACATCCGAAACGGCACTCAATTAGAGTGTGTTAACTGTACTGCTTGCATGGACGCCTGTGACTTTATGATGGAAAAAGTAGGTCTAGAAAAAGGTTTAATCCGTTATGATTCTGAAAAAGGAATTAAGAATGGTGTAGATTTTAGTCTTTCTGGAAGAGCTAAAGCTTATATTGTTTTAATGTTTGTAATTATGGGGCTTTTAGTAGCGTTATTGTTTAGTAGAACAGATGTTGAAGCTACTGTACTTAGAGTTCCAAATACTACTTATCAAAAAATAGATAAAGAAACCATTAGTAATATTTACAATGTGACATTAATTAATAAAACAGGAGAAACATTACCAGTTGAAATGAAAATTATTAATGGTAATGCAACCCTTGAAATGATTGGAGAAAAAACAGTCAACTTAGAAACAGGTAAACAATTACACCGTGAAATTTTAGTTAAAATGAAAAAGAAAGATTTATCTGGTCCTAAAACTCCAATTACAATAGGTGTTTTTTCTAAAGGTACATTAATAGATGAAGTAGATGTTAATTTTAGTGGTCCTGGTTTTTAAAAATAATAAATTATGAAATTAAATTGGGGACAGAGTATTACAATTGTTATTATTTTATTTATGGCATTTATTTTAACATTGGTTTATAAAATGCACTACCGAACAGCAGATTTGGTTAGAGATGATTATTATGAACAAGAAGTGCTATATAACGATAAAAAGCAAAGTGTTAATGATTATAATGCTTTAAATGACAAAATTAATATCACTCAAAAAGAGGAAGGAATTGTTATTCAGTTTCCATCTTCTCTTGAAGTTGAAAAAGGTCATATCCAATTTTACAGAGCTGATGATAAATCATTAGATAAAAATTATGATTTAAAATTAGATAAAGACTTAAAAATGATATTACCTTATACAGATTTTAGAGTTGGAAAATATGAGGTTAACATCAGTTTTAATACAACCAATAAAACATCTTACCTCCATCAATCTGAAATTAATTTTTAATTTTTCATGCTTTGGTCTGCATTTTTATTAGGATTAGCTGGTAGTTTACACTGCGTTGGCATGTGCGGACCAATCGCTTTAATGATTCCTACTGGAAATGGTAAACAAAAATGGTTGAGTTTATTTTTATATCATTTTGGAAGACTACTAACCTATTTAATAATAGGAACTTTTTTTGGGTTAATTGTTAGCTCTTTAAACTCTTATCAAACCCAAATTATTTTTACTTTTATTAGCGGAGGATTATTACTACTCTTTGCTCTTGTTCCATCATTTTTAAATTGGGTTGAAAAAAAAGGATATTCTTTTTTTAACTCTGCCATCAATTATAAAAACAAATTGGCAAAATCTTTAAATAAAAACAAAATTGAATATAGCTTTTACATTGGGTTTTTAAACGGATTTTTACCTTGTGCCATGGTCTATTCTGCCGCTATAATGGCTTTGGCTCAAAAATCATTAATGAATAGTTTAATTGTAATGCTTTTATTTGGGTTAGGAACAATTCCTTTACTAAGTGTGTTTTACTATTTTTCAACAAAACTAAAAACATGGTTTAGTAAATATGCCAATACATTTAGAACTCTATCTTTTATAATTGTAGGTGTTTTTTTAATAGCTAGAGGTGTCTATTATCTTAAAAAAGAACCTCCAAAACCTAAAGAAGGTGGCAATAGTTTCCAAATTTGCTATCCGTTTTAGGTTTACAGAG
>CAYQRJ010000222.1:0-4940 GCA_964419855.1 uncultured Crocinitomix sp. | reverse complement strand
GCAATCACTAAAGAATCTCCATCAAGTAAAACGGCATTGGCATAATCTTCATCTGCTCCACCATAAGTTCTCGTCCAAAGTGTGTCACCATTTTTGTCTGTTCTAATGATATATACATCTGTATTTCCATTACCATAACTATAGGTTTCACCTACCATAACAAAACCGCTATCAGGTAACTGAATCAAATCATGGGCAAAATCCCAATCTGTACCGCCATAAGTTTTTTCCCATAAAGGTGTACCATTTCTATCTGCTCTTACTAAATAAAAATCAAAACCACCAGCACCAAAGCTATTGGTATATCCGCCAAGAGCATAAGACGAATCTAGTGTAACAACAACAGCCTCTCCCCAATCAGATGCTGCACCTCCGTAGGGATATGACCATTTAAAATTTCCTAAAGAATCAACTTTTAATAAAAAGGCATCAGCATTTCCAGATAAAAAGCTACTAGATGATCCTGTAGCAATGTAACCAGTATCAACATCTTGTTTAATATCTCTACCGTAATCATATCCATTATTTCCGTAAGACTTTATAAAATATATATTTTGACTATTTCCAATAAAAGAATAGCTTATAAGTAATGTTAATAATAGAGTTTTCATATTTTAAAATTTAAAATTCATTGATAAGTTTAAGCTTTTACCAAAGCCATGTTTAGGCGAGATAAATCCAATTAAATCGTAAGTGCCAACATTGATGGTAAACTTATTTTTTATAAAATAATTAGCAGATAAACCAACTTTTAAACCACCAAAACCGCCATAAGCTAATCGGCTTGATATACCAATGGATGAAGTAGGGGAGTAATAAGCACCAATAAAACCATAAGGTCTATAATCAGAGGATATAAGTGCTTTTAAACCAAATGTTAATTGAATTTTTTGGTCAGTATATCTATTGGCTAATTTTTGAATAGATATTTCAAAAGGTAACAAACCAGTGTGAGCTCCTTGTCTTTTAAAAATACCTAATGTATCTGCAGGGTACAAGTCACCTGAAGTTGAATCTCGTTTAATTAATTGAGATAATTCAAAACCACTAAAAGTATTGGCAGAATCTACATAAGTTTGTGTGGTTTGTTTATTCCAAAATATGACCCCAAAATTAGATAGTTTAATATTAATAACCTGAGGTCTTTCTTTTTTATCATTATAAATAAAATTATGCTCAAAATCAAAAGAAAAACCATAGCCTTTGGCATCAAAATAAGATTTAATTGTATCAGAAGCAAAGCCCTCTGCATTCAAATTATATTTAATGGTGTCAGAGTCTGGTGATGAATACATCCATGTATTTCCAAGTCGGTAATTCATTAATTTGTTACCTAGAATAAAATCAACTTTTAAATATGATTTTGTTTTTTTATGCATCAACCCAAATCCAATTTTTTGATAATGTATGTACTGAGCATGAGAAAATGAAAAATTCATGGTATCACCTAAATAATTATTGTTTCCGTAAAAAATGGTGTTAAATAAATCTGAACTCACATTAGAAGATATATAATTGACGTCTTCAACCGAAAATATCATTCCTAAATTGGGCTTATTTTTAAGTGGAGTAATGTTATAGTTGTAATAATGGATGCGTTGTTCCATTTCACCACCAAAAGCATTTATTCGTTTAAGTTTTGATTGATTAAAATCTTTTATGTCTGATGTAATTTCACCTCCTTTAATAAATTTATCCGAAAAAGCATTATTAAAAGTAGATGCATAGTAATTAAAAGATGTCATTTCAATTTCATGACCCTCATTAATAGTATCTCCAAATACTTTTTCGGTTTCTTGTCCAAAAGATGATGAAGATATAAGAAATAGTATAATGGATATTAAAAAATATTTCATTTTTAGTAAGTTATTTTAAGGTTTAAATCTGAAAAAATATTGAAATCGAAATAATCATCAATATTAAATTTAACGAGAGTAGTTTGTGCTTGATCAGTAGTTAATGCTACTTCTAATGCAATGTATTTAGCATTTTCTAAATTATTAATTACATCATTGTTTAAAACAAAAACCATTGTTCCTTCAGATAGGGTAGTGGTGCTAGTAGAAGTATTATAACTACCTGCATCTATTTGAGATTGAGTATCTACTGAATTTAATAAATTTTTATTGGCATCTAAAAAATGTAATTGAGCTGTAGCTCCAAGAGGAAATCTGTTTTTATACTTGACACTCACCGTAGCAGTTTCAGGATTAGCACTTTTGTTTTTATCATAACTAAAATCCATAGTATCTACTAATGTGAGTTGATTTGATGCAAAATTTAAAGGAAAATCACCTTTTAAAATTAAATCCATTGAGGAATCGTTAAAATATTCATCTGCTCCATCACTAATGTTTTCTAAAGAATTTACATCAATAGTAAAGCCAATATCAATTTTATCGGGTAAATTTTCTAAAAATGCTAAAATGTTAGAATTTCCACTATGAATTAAAATATCAAACATTGAACTTTGATGGTTATACAAACCACCTGTTGCAGGATTAATATTTAATGACGTATTTAACTGTGGAAAAGTTAAGTTAACAGAATTGTTTGTGTTTGAGTTAATGCCTTTGAACTGTGTAAAAGTGGATTGAATGAGCATTTTAAATCCATTTCGTACAACTAAATCTAAATTGATAGAATCTAAACTCACAGTTCCCGAAATAATTTGTTTCATTTGTGAAATGTCAATTGTAGTTGTATCAGAAATAGAGTAAGACCCGAAATAACCTTTAGCATATCGAGCAGTCATATCTCTAAAATCAAGTTTTACTCTTACTGTGTCTTGATTAGTTATGGTAATATAACTGGTTTCCTCATCAGAAAAAATTTTCATATCAGCTAAAATGTTATTAAATAATCCACCCGTTGAACCTGTTAAATCAAAATCAAACCCTTTCATATCTATGGTTTCTGTTTTAATACTTGGATTGGCTATTGTTCCTGGAGGCATGTGATACATTCTTGTAAAAGGGCTACCATCACCTTCTTTGGTTTTTGGAAAATCAAACTCAACTCTACTTTTGCCTTGCCAAGGAGAAGAAATGGTAATAATAGCGGTTCCTTCTTCAACAATAACCCTTTTTAGAGCTATTTCTCCTAAATCATATAATTGGTCAATATTTTGGTTTTGAATTAAATTACCAGGCCCTAATGTTAAACTTGGAAAAGCAATCACAGCATCTTGAACTAAAACAGTGTCTGGTAATTTTATTAAAGTGTCAAGATTAAAAGAGAAAATAGTATCGTTAAAAAAAACAGAAGCAAAATTTTGAGTATTTTCATTAATACTTACTTTTTTTACATCAGTTAAAGTTAATTTACCATGTACTAAAGGGACATTCCAATTAGTATTCCAAGTTGTTTTTTCTTTTTTACAAGCAAAAAAACTGATGGTGATAACAAGTAAAAATAATTTAATAAAATATTTCATAAAAAGTGTTTTCTATTTCAAATGACGAATATAATCATAAATTAGTTTGTAATTTTGCAAATAAAAATCAAAGTTTTGAACAATTTAACTGTTAAATATAGACAATTAACCCAAAAAGAGCTTAAAGAATTTGAAAAAGAATTTATTGATTTTCTTGTTGTTAATGGCATTACAGCTGATGAATGGGTGAATTTGAAATCAAATGATAAAGAAAAAGCTGAATTAATTATTGATAAATTTTCGGATGTTATTTTTGAGTCAATTTTAAGAAAAGTGAATTTTTTAGAGTTTATATCACCTCTATCTATAAAGTGTTTCCAATGTTTAAAAGATAAAATGGTTTTGGTTGGAATAGATGCACCAAAAAATTCTAACATTGATTTTACCAAGAGTATTCCAACAACTTTTGATGATTTAGAAGTTTATACCACCGAAAAATCATACTCAAAACAAAGGGAATTAGAATTGTTTGATTTGATAGAATCTGGCGCGCAAATTAGTAGGGGAGAGTGGTTTAAAAAACTTTGTTTATTACTTTAGGAAAATTAGTTTAAGATACAAATAACCAATTACTTATCCAATAACCAAGATACAGCATTTTCTTTTTTTGTGAAAGCTTTTACGGGTATTTTTAATTTGTATAAGTGATTAAAAAAATTAAAAAAAAATTTACCTAAATCATTATTTAATAAAACAGCACACTTTAGTGCTTTAGAGTTTAACAGTTCTTTTACATGATTTCTTTGTTCAGAATTTAAACCATAAGTTGTTCTGTTGTCTGTCAAAAACAATACTTTTTTATGATTTGTGAGTTCTGAAACAATCTTATGGTCTAAATTTAAAATTTGATAAGATAGCGTTTTAAAATGACTTAATGGTTCAACAGTTAAAATTCCATCTTTTCTTAACGAAAAAACAGAACTTTTGCTAGTTATTACCTTTAATATTTCATTTTGATGATTTAAAGCCATTGTTGTTAAAAATTTCTTTCCAAAACTTTGGTAAATCTAAACAAATTTTTACAGATTTAGATAGGATAGGGTGATTGAATTCTAAAAAATAGGCTTGTAAAAACAAATTATCAATGCCAAATTCCTTTTTAAACATTTGATTGTGATGCCTGTTGCCATATTTATGATCACCTATAATTGGATGAGAAATTTTATTCAAATGTTTACGCAATTGATGCGTTCTGCCCGTTTTTGGTTCTAGTTCTATCAAACTATAACGTGATGTAGGGTATGGTTCAACAGGAATCTCTAACTCAAAGTGTTCTATAGTATTATAGAGAGTTAATGCGTCTTTATAAATACCAGTTTCATTATTTTTTATTGGTGAATTAATCTTTCCTTTACTATTTGTAAATCCACGCACAAGTGCTTTGTATTTTTTTACGATTAATTTATTATCAAATAATTGCTGAAATTCTTTTACATTTACTTTTGTTTTAGATAGAATGATTAAGCCTGATGTTTTTCTGTCTAATCTATGAACAGGATAAAAA
>CAYQRJ010000221.1:0-4947 GCA_964419855.1 uncultured Crocinitomix sp. | reverse complement strand
AGTTTCAAATCCATTCATTACAGGCATTGAAATGTCAAGTAATATTAAATGGGGGGCATCATATTGTTTTAATTGATTAATTAAATCTTGACCGTTTTCAGCTTCAAAAGCAATATCTATGCTGTCGTTTAAAGATTTTACCAAACCAATCAAACCTCTGCGGAACAATTGATGATCATCTACTACTGCAATTTTAATTTTGTTCATTACAATTTAAACTTATAATAACTTCAGTTCCTTTATTTATTGAACTATTAATTTGTAAATCAGCATTAATAATTCTACATCTTTCTTGTAAATTAATTAAACCATTTCCTGCCTTATTTTTAGATGTATCAAAACCAACTCCGTTATCTTTGATGTTAAAGGTAAGAAAATTATTTGATAATGAAACATTTAGAATAGATTTTGTTGCTTTAGAATGTTGTAAAATATTATTAAAACACTCTTGAACCATTCTGTATAAAAATATTTCAGTTTCTGGTTTTAGTGAGGGTAGCTGTTTAATTCCGTTAACTTCAAATTTAATGTTTGATGTTTTTTGCAAACGTTCAATATCTTTAATAATCATATTATATAACCCAAAACGTTGTAAGTTTTCTCCTTTTAAAGTAGTTGAAAGTGATTTAATATCAATAATGAGTTGTTTTATTAATTCTCTTGAATCATTAAGTTTGTTTTTATTGTTTTCATCAGTTTCTTTAATCATACCAAGATTAATTTTTATTAATGAAGCCACTTGACCTAAGTTGTCGTGTAACTCTCTTGAAATATGAGAAAGGGTTTGTTCTTTTATTTCAATTTGAGTTTTTAAAAGTAATTGTTTGGCTTGTTCTTTTTCATATTCATATTCTACTTGTTTACGCCTATATAAAACAATAAAAAAAACAATAAAAATAATTAGTAAACTAAAAATAAGTATTCCACCTATAAAAGGAACTGCAAAATCTAATATATTAATTTCTGTTTTCAAGGGTTTGTTTTTTATTTAGATATAAAGCATAAGTTAATGCTATATAAAAAGAGTATAAAATGATTCTAAAAGCAATATATAACAATGTATAAATTAAGGAGATAGAATTATAAATGATATAAAAAGAAAAATTGAGATATGAAAATGTATAATAAATTAAAATTGAAATACTTACCCAAAAAATGGGTTTTTTTGACAATGGAACATCTGCTTTTGATTCAATAATTTGTTTAAGTGTGATTAATGAAAATAAATCAGATAAAATACACAATAACACTAATCCGTTAGATGGGAAATTAGCAAATTCTTGATTAAGAAAAGAATTTAAAAATGAAAGGATAACAAAAATAAAAGTTACTATTCCAAGGACTTTTTGAGTAGAATTATTCCAATAGGGTTTGAATGTAAAATAGGTTAATGTCATACTAAAAGGCAATAAAAAATGATACGCATAAAAAGTATTATGAGACAAATAAAAAGTATTATATAAAGCAACAAAAATTTCTACTGCACTAGATACAACAATTAAAGCTGCCAAATATTTATAATTTTTAGAAAAAAACTTGAAATTATAAACACAAAATATACTTATTACAAACAATATGATGTAATAAATGTTTTTAATGATAGAAAGCAAATCCAAACTCATTTAGAGCCGAATATACAAATTTTTTAACAAGTAGGTATGTTTGGGTAATTAGTTGGCGTAGTGAAATCAATAGGAAAATTGGGTGCATAATCAGTAGCAACAGCCGTTACAATGTTTCCGCTCCTATCCAGCCCTGCAATAATCATAGTAAAAGTTTGTTCTGTTTCGGGTTTAGACAAGTCAGTTTTAGTAACAGCCGGCATAACAATAACACTTTCAGTATTTGCATGATTTAAAACATCTTGAATATCTGATTTGTCAAATTTATACCCTCTTATAATTTCACAACCGCTTGGAGGATTTGCCAATAACGCTTTACTGTTATTTTGATAAGCTTCAATCATTTCAGTGGCATCTGTCCAGTTAATTTTTGCACTCATATATTTATAGTTTTAAGTATATATATGCGAACATAACTTTATTTTTTTAGATATCAATTACTTAGGACAAAAAGTTTTAAATAAAATAAAAAAATGGGGTGTTTGCCCCTGTTGATATAGGTTTTTACCTATTGTTTTATCAACCATTTTTAATCAATTTTGTAATGCTATGACTCATTTACCAGATTTTAGTATTGGAGAGTGTTACCAAATGTATTTTACTATATTTAATAGTATTATACAGTTTAAAATATTAGAGCATTTACCAAAAGGATATAAAAGAGCTGTCATTTGCGAATCAGGACATGAGTTTAATTTTTGTTCTATCTTTTTATTTCATGATGAAATAGAATCTTTAAAAAAAATTGATTGTAGGTGCAAAGCCAAAAAATCAACTTATTCCTATGAAACAGAAAGCCAAACAAATTAGTTTTGTTTGGCTTTTTATTTTAAAATGGTTTCAATAATACTTTTAGCGGCTTGTCCGTTACCGTATAAATTAATAGAAAAATCTGATGTTTTATTGAGCATTTGTTTAGCTTCATTTATAATTTTATGTTTATCTGCCCCAACCAATACATTAACATTGGCTTGAATTAACTCTACCCATTCTGTTTGGTCACGCATGGTAACACAGTTTTTTTGAAAGAAAAAAGCTTCTTTTTGTAAACCTCCACTGTCTGTCATTACTAATGATGAATTTTTAATTAATTCAATCATATCAAAATACCCTACTGGATTAATTAATTTTACATTTAAGGTTAAGCCAAAATGGTCTAATTTTTTCTTGGTTCGTGGGTGTAATGGTAGCACAACAGGACAAATGTTTTGATGAATTTCATTTAAAGCCTCAACAATATTGGTTAAGCGTTCTTTATCATCAGTATTTTCTGCTCGGTGCAAAGTGGTTAAAATATATTTATCTATATCAATCTGTTTTAATATGGTTGATTTTTCTTCTGATTTTTGAGCATAATAATTAGCGGCATCTTGCATCACATCACCTGTTTTAATAATGGTGGTGTCAATATTTTCATACCCTTCTTTCATTAAATTATCAACAGCTGTTTGAGTGGGACACAATAAATAATCAGAAATTCTATCGGTTAAAATTCTATTAACTTCCTCTGGCATTTCCATATTAAAACTACGTAAACCTGCCTCAACATGCGCTACTTTTATGTGAAGTTTTTTAGCTGCTAATGCACCTGCAATGGTTGAATTAGTGTCGCCATACACCAAAAGTAAATCAGGTTTTTCATCAATAAGAATGTGTTCTATACCCTCTAACATTCTACCAGTCATGGCACCATGTCCAACACTATTAATATCTAAATTATACTTGGGTTTTGGAATGTCCATCTCATCAAAAAAGATGTCACTCATATTGGCATCAAAATGTTGCCCAGTATGCACTAAAATTTCTTTTACATGATTTAATTTAGACAACTCTCTACTTAAAGCGGCTGCTTTTACAAATTGAGGTCTGGCACCAATAACAGTTACTATTTTCATTTTAAATGGTTGTTTCTACTGCATTTATAACAGCATTAATAATTGTTTTAATATTTTCATCACTTAAATCGTAATAAACGGGTAAGGTGATTTCATTTTGATATTTTTCCCATGATTCAGGATAATCTGACATATTAAAGCCTTCATTTTTATAAAAGGTTAGTAAAGGTAAAGGCTGAAAATGGACATTTACCGCTACTCCAGCATCAAAAATCTTTTTAATAATAGCGTCTCTTGTTGGTTCATCAGCCCATTTTATTCTTAATAAAAATAAATGGTAAGAGGTTTCCTTACCTTCATCTAAATAGGGTGGTAAAATAGCCCATTTTTTATCTTTAAAACCATTAATATATTGGTTAAAAATTTCTTTACGCCTTTTTAAATTCGATTCGTAACGGTCTAATTCTATTAAACCAATAGCGGCTTGTAAATCGGTCATGTTACATTTGTAACCAGCCTCTAACACATCATAACGCCATGTGCCAACCGTTTTAGCCAAGGCATCTTTAGATTGTCCGTGTAAAGATTTTCGGTTTAAATCTTTATATATTTCATCACAATTAAAAGATTGAGGTAAGTTTAAGCAAATGGCGCCTCCTTCAGCAGTGGTTAAATTTTTAACAGCATGAAATGAAAAAACAGAAATATCGGTTAAACTTCCTGATGGTTTCCCGTTCATAGTTGCTCCTATGCTATGTGCTGCATCAGCCATAATTAATATTCTGCCTAATTGCCTTTGCTCTTTTGTTGTAGATGTAAAAAGACTTTTAATTTCGGGTTGTTTAACCAAGGCATTTAATTCATCATAATCACAAGGGTAACCTGAGATGTCAACAGGAATAATGACTTTGGTTTTAGGGGTGATGGCTTTTTTTATGGCATCAATTGAGATGTTAAAATCCTTTTCGTTAATATCTACCATAACAGGTTTTGCCCCGCAGTGCATAACCACATTGGCAGTTGCACAATAGGTGTAAGCAGGTAAAATTACTTCATCTCCTTCTTTTACGCCATACCACCTTAAAATTAGTTCTAAACCAGCAGTGGCAGAATTTAAACAAAGTGTTTTTTTACACCCCACATATTGAGTAAGGTTGTTTTCAAACAATTTGGTTCTAGGACCAGTAGTTATCCAACCAGACAAAAGTGCCTTTGCTACTTCATCTACTACTTTTTGGTCAATTCTTGGGGGCGAAAATGGAATCATGCTATATAGGTTTGTTGGCAAAAGTACAAATTATTTAAAACATATCACTTCTTAACAAAACCAATGTGCAGGCTACTTCAATATTAATAAAAGTAAATGTTAAAAATTTTAGATAAGTTCTTTTTTTTTGCATTTGTTAAAATGAACCGTATTTTATTAGAAAAAACTGAGGAATTAACCCTTTATATTTTGCAATTAGAGGAACGCCTAAAAAAACTTGAAG
>CAYQRJ010000220.1:0-4958 GCA_964419855.1 uncultured Crocinitomix sp. | reverse complement strand
TAGTTAAATCCTTTGTAGATACTAAAGCCACCAACTTCTCCTTGTGTATTCATAGCTAAAAATCCTACTTGAACGCCTTTAATACTTTTATGTTTTGCTATAATGCGTTCAACGGCTAATTGACAAGCTTCTTGTGGTGATTTTCCATGTCGCATTAATTCAACAACTGTATGACTGCCTGCAATTCTTATTACAGCTTCTCCTAAACCCGTAGCTACTGCTCCTCCCACCTCATTATCAACAAATAAACCTGCTCCAATAATAGGGCTATCTCCAACTCTACCATGTAATTTATACGCCCAACCACTTGTGGTACAAGCACCAGATATATTACCTTTTTCATCCATAGCAAGCATTCCAATTGTATCATGATTCTCAGAATTGACCTCAGGCTTTTGTTGGGTTTGACTTTCTTTCCATTTCAACCACGCTTTTTCAGCATCATCAGTTAATAAATTGGTTGCTTTAAATCCTTTTTCAAGTGCAAACTCTTTCGCCCCTTCTCCAACTAACATTACATGTGGTGTATCTTCCATTACTTTACGAGCAACTGATATTGGATGAACAATGTCTTGTAAAAACGCTACTGACCCGCACTCATTTTCATGATTCATTATACAAGCATCAAGAGTAACTTTACCATCTCTATCAGGAAATCCACCTAAGCCAACACTGTGGTTTTGAGCATCTGCCTCTGTAACACCTACTCCCAATTCAACCGCATCTAAAGCAGTTCCTCCATTTAGTAATACCTCCCATGCTTTTTTGTTGGCATTAAACCCATGATTCCAGGTAGAAATAACAATGGGTTTATTAATAATTTTGTTTGAATTAGAATTGTCTTTTATGGTTTTAGCAAAACTATTTTTTGTTAAAAATAATCCACCAATTCCTAAGGTTGATAGCTTTATAAATTTACGCCTTGACATAGTTTAAATTGTTTAATACCTTCAAAGATAATAAAAGAAACATTAAAAATAGGGGGGATTTATTTTTAACTCGACTTAAGGATGAAAACATAAAACAATAATAAGATGAAAACTTTAATATTTTTAGCAATGAGTTTAGCAATAACTTCATTAAAAGCTCAACAAGATTCTACAGAAAACAAATGGTCTTTTACTGAATCTAAAAAAATTATCAAAATCACTCCTTTTGATATTTTAAATAAAGTACCAATGATTGGTGCAGATATGGAATTTACTTATACGGACGAAATAAATTTACAAGTGGGAATGGCTATTGTTCCATCTTATCTTCAAACATCAGTAGGAAGTGAACAAGGAGATTTTAAAAGATTGTCGGGTTATAATTTAAGAGGGGAAAGCAGATTTTATATTTTAAAAAAACCAAATAGATATTTAGCTGCAGGGTTTAATTTTAGACACTTGGTAATTAAAAGTAATGTGCCTGTTGGAATGGAGTCATCAACCAATACTCCTCAGCAACAACAAGATTTTGCTTATTTTGTAAACACACCAATGCGATTTCATAGATTTAATTCGAGCATTAATGTAAAGTGGGGATTTCAAAAACCCATGGGTAAAAACTTTGTGTTCGATTTTTATTTAGGATTAGCGCTTAATAGAATAGGAGTACAATCATTTTCTAAAATACCTGAAGGAGGAGTTGTTACTAATGACTGGAGTAATATGTTTACATTAAAAGATAATTATAAAACATCAAATATACGTCCAATTATTGGCTTTAAAATAGGATACAAGTTGTAGAAAAAATTAAAATCAATCTAATTTACTCAACTCATTTTTAAGTTGAATAATCACATCAACTTCTACAGCATCAATTTGTTTTAACTCTGCCAAATAAACGCTCACCCAGTCGGTTAGGTGGATAAAATAAAAAATTTGGGTTAACCTATCCTCACCTTTGGCATTAATTTCTATTACTGTTTGAGTTTTTTTGTTAATAATTGATTTACAAATTTCCCAACGTTTTTTAGTACGATAAAATTCTAAACTAGAGTTTAATTTAATAACAGCCAAATTGTTATTGCCTCCTGCCCAGCCTACCAATTCATTGTGATTCATCTCAGGTAAAACATGATGCCAACATAGTTCTTTAGCATTTTCGTTAATTTGTTGTCTAAATCTAACAGCAACCCCTTCAAAACTTTGCTCGGCATAAATAACAGGCAATTTACCAAACATTAATTTAGCAATAGAATAGGCTTCTGTTTGAATGTCATTTTCAAGCTTTTCAATTAAATTAATAATATTAGGAATGGTGTTGGTGTAATTGGTTTTAATTAACTGATAGTTTTGAAAAACAAAAAGTAATTGAACCAAAGAGTAAGCTAACATGGCTCTAGGTTGTTCGCCTCCAGGCACTACAAAATGATTCCAATTGTGTTTCTTGGCTAAATCTAATAATTCTCCGCCTGAGGTAATAGCAACAACTTCTGCCTCTCTTTTAAAACTTTCTTTAACAGCCGAAAGTGTTTCCTCTGTATTGCCTGAGTACGAATTGGCAATTACTAAAGTGTTTTTATCAACAAAATGAGGAATAGAATAATCGTTGGTTGTAACCACTGGAATATTGACCTCATCACTTACTAAAAGACTAATTATTTTACCGCCAATTCCTGAGCCACCCAAGCCACATATTAACACATTTTTAAATGTTTTATCTGACGGATTAAAATCTGAAGACTCACCAATTTTTTTGGCATCTTTTAATTGATTGGTAAAGTTAGCAACAAGTAATTTCATTCAATAGTTTTTTGCAAAGCTTCAAAGTTAAACTTTTTTAAGTATTTTTTTACGTTTTTAGCTGTGATTTGTTACAATAAAAAAAATACCTATTATCTTTGGGCAAAATACATTTAATAATATGAGTTTTACAGACCTTTCAGCACAAGAAGTGCAAAGAAGAGAAGCCCTTGCTAAATTACGTGAGTTGGGTATCAATCCTTATCCTGCCGATTTATATCCGGTTAATGCTTTATCAACCGACCTAAAAAATAATTATGAGGAAGGTAAAAAAGTAATTATTGCTGGTAGATTAATGGCACGTAGAATTCAAGGTAAAGCATCTTTTGCTGAGTTACAAGATAGTGCTGGACGTATTCAAGTGTATTTTAATAGAGATGTGATTTGTGAAGGAGAAGATAAATCACTTTACAATACCGTTTATAAAAAATTATTAGACTTAGGTGATTTTATTGGAATTGAAGGCGAACTGTTTAAAACGCAAGTAGGAGAAATTTCTGTAAGGGTGTTAAATTTTAAATTATTAAGTAAATCTTTAAAACCCTTGCCTTTGCCTAAAACAGATGAAGAAGGTAATGTGCATGATGCCTTTACCGACCCCGAATTACGTTACCGCCAACGCTATGTTGATTTAGTGGTTAATCCTCATGTTAAAGAGGTGTTTGTAAAACGAACCAAGCTGTTTAAAGCCATGCGACAGTATTTTGATGATGCTGGTTATATGGAGGTAGAAACACCAGTTTTACAACCCATTGCAGGTGGGGCTGCTGCACGTCCGTTTGTTACGCATCACAACGCTTTAGATATTCCTTTATATATGCGAATTGCAAATGAGCTTTACTTAAAAAGATTAATTGTTGGCGGTTTTGATGGCGTATATGAATTCTCTAAAAATTTCCGTAATGAAGGAATGGATAGAACCCATAACCCTGAATTTACGGCAATGGAAATTTATGTGTCGTATAAAGATTATAATTGGATGATGGAATTTACCGAAAACTTATTAGAACATTGTGCCTTAGCGGTAAATGGCACTACTGATGTAGTTTTTGGAGAACATAAAGTAAGTTTTAAAGCCCCTTACAAACGTGTTACCATGCGTCAGTCCATTATTGATTTTACTGGTTTTGATATTGATGGAAAATCAGAAGACGAATTGCGTGCCGCTTGTCAATCTATGGATATTGAAGTGGATGACACCATGGGAAAAGGCAAATTAATTGATGAGATTTTTGGAGAAAAATGTGAAGGCAATTATATCCAACCAACATTTATTACAGATTACCCAAAAGAAATGAGTCCTTTATGTAAAGAACATAGAGATAACCCCGAATTAACAGAACGTTTTGAATTAATGATTTGTGGTAAAGAGGTAGCCAACGCTTATTCAGAACTCAACGACCCTATTGACCAAAAAGAGCGTTTTAAAGCTCAACTAAAGTTAGCCGAAAGAGGTGATGATGAAGCCAGTCAGTTTATTGATTATGACTTTTTACGCTCATTAGAATATGGCATGCCACCAACATCAGGTTTAGGCATAGGGATAGACCGATTAGTAATGTACTTAACCAATAATCAGTCTATACAAGAAGTGTTGTTATTTCCTCAAATGAAACCAGAAAAATTTGGTGGTAAAAAAGGACCTGAACTTACAGATAACGAAAAACTTGTATTTGACATCTTGTTAAAAGAAAACAAAATGGATTTAAACCAACTTAAAACCCAAGCAGGTTTAAGTAATAAACAATGGGATAAATCAATAAAAGGATTAAGCAAACATGGCTTAACAAAAGTAACCAAAACAGATGAAGGCTTATTTGTAGAAGTTGTTAAGGGTGAGTAGCCGCAAAAATTCATGAAATTAGCCTTGTTTAGATGCGAAATTTTATAATCCGCAGGAATACCTTAGTATTGAATAATAATATAGGGATGCATTTTGCAGAGTAGGGCAATTCCCCGCCTAAGGCGGGGTCACGCTATCCGTTATAGTTCCCAACCTGTTGTTGGGAAGCTGCCACTTCTATCGTTATTGCATATCACACCGTTTTGTTCCTAAAGTTTACGGAATTGAATTGCGCTATAAAATTGATTTTCCAAAAATTTATAAAATTAACTTAGGGCATTACTAATAAAAAAATGAATTAAAATTTGGTAATGTGTTTTTTTTTATAGAATTGCAAAGTTAAATTTAAATGCGCATTTAATTTAATATCGTTAATAAGAAAGACT
>CAYQRJ010000219.1:0-4974 GCA_964419855.1 uncultured Crocinitomix sp. | reverse complement strand
AAATAGCATAGTAGTCATAAAAGGTGAATCATTTCCATTTAATTTAAACATCATACAGTCATTATCTCCACTTATTTTTTTTAATATTTTTATTCCATTAATCCTTTCAAATAAATAATCACCATCATAAGTTTTAGATGTACTATAACCATTATATGTTGCTTTTTTAAACTTTACATCTCGTATCATTATTGTTCCATCTGATTTATATTTTCTATGTTTTAAACATTCAGATTTTGTAAGCATACCAACAATAGAAACCATTTTTATTTTACAATCATCTTTTATTAATTTAGCTAATGGTTTTACTCCATTTATTTTATCTTGCTGTATATGAAAATATCCAAAATTTGCATATATTTTTTCACCTTTTTGAATTAATGGTAACCCATTTTTTTTAAAATTGTTATAGATGATTTTTTCTCTATTAAAAGTTTTAGATTGATTCATAAGATGAACTAAATCATCAGAATACTCGCCAAATAATTTTATAAAATTCAATGAATCTTTTTTGTATTGCAAAGCAAAACGCTTATAAAAACGAGTCTTTCCATTTCCAAAAAAATAATTCCAACCTTTACCAGATTTATAAGCGGGTTTGCCACTAATAATATTTACCTCATCCTTTTTAAGTGTTTTAAACAAAAATAAACTATCAATTATTGCTACGCCTGTTGGCTTTTTTGGTGCTAAATATGCAATATGTGTTAAGGTAAGTTCTTTTGATAACTCTCTGTCTAAACCAATTATAGAAATTTGTTTATGTTTAGGAAGTTGTTTATTAAATTCATATATCTTTTTCCATTTATTTTTAAATTGAATAGACGCATCTTGTGGAACACGCATTTTATAAAATTCACAAGCAAAGTCAAGGAAGTTTTCATTTCCTGTTATCAAATATTGGTTAAAAAAATAGGCTAATGAATAATCTACCTCAGGAGCGTAGTAACGTACCCCATTTTTTAATAATGTTTTTAATAATTCAAAATCTAAACCTTGTGGTTTTTCAGAACCGTGTACAAACCCGTAAAAGAATAAATCATTTGAATAAAATGTTTTGTCAAACTGAAAATTAGGGTCAATTAAATCAATATTAACTGAATTATCTTTTAAATAAGTAGAAATGTTTTTATTTTGGGCAAAAAAAACTCCCCACATTAAAAGAAATAAAGTTGTACTTATTATTTTCATATTCAGTAAACAGGTTATTTTTTAGCACAGAGAGTGCTATTATTATTTAATTTTTAATTATTGAAAAAAATTATAACAGCCTTTACACTAAATCACAATAACTGTATCCATTTTCAATAAAATGCTCAAAAGTGAAACCATTTTCAATGGCTTTTTTTAGTAAAAATGATGCTCTGTATCTATCTTCTCCGTAGTCAGATTGTAATTTTTCTAATCTGCTCAATACTTCAATTGCACCAATTTCATCACACCATTTTAGTAAACCTTTAGGATAATTAACGCCTTTGGTCATGGCTAAATCAATGTCTTTAGCGTTGGCAATGTTAAGGTATAAAGCATCTACCGCCTCATTAATTAACATAGCTACAATTCTATCAACAATTTGCTGTCCTAATACTAAACTTTTAGTAGGAGCAGGATTATTAGCATTTTCTGAATAATCATAATATCCTTTTCCTGATTTACGTCCAAGCCAACCTGCCTCTGAATATCTTTTTTGAGTAAATGCGGGTTTATATCTTGGGTCGTAATAAAAAGCTTTAAAAACTGTTTCGGTTACTGTGTAATTAATATCGTTACCAATGTAATCCATTAGCGTAAACGGCCCCATTCTAAATCCGCCAATTTCGGTCATTGCCCAATCAATGGTAGCAAAATCAGCTATACCTTCTTCATAAATTCTAAGGGCTTCACCATAAAACGGACGAGCCACTCTGTTAACAATAAAACCTGGCGTATCTTTGGCTTGAACTGTAATTTTTTGCCAACTTTCAATAATATCTCTTGATTGTCTTAACGTTTTATCATCTGTTTGAATGGCTGGAATTATCTCTACCAGTTTCATTAATGGTGCTGGGTTAAAAAAATGAATACCTATCACTCTGTTGGCATTTTTACAAGCAGAGGCAATAGAAGCAATAGACAATGATGATGTATTTGAAGCCAATATACATTGGTCATCTACAATAGATTCAAACTGCTCAAACACTGCTTTTTTAATGTCTAAATTTTCAATAATAGCCTCTATAATCAACCCACTTCCTTCAAAATCGTTCATTGAGGTGGTGTATGAAATGTTGTTTTGAGTATTATCAGATTGTTGTTGAGTAATTTTACCTTTTTCAACCAATCTTGCCATTATTTTAGCCAATTTGGCTTTGGCTTTTTCTAACTGTTCTTCTTTTGTATCGCAAAGCACTACTTTATGTCCCGATTGTGCAGCTACTTGAGCAATTCCTGCTCCCATTGAGCCTGCTCCTAATATTCCAATTTTTT
Source organism: uncultured Crocinitomix sp. (assembly GCA_964419855.1). Taxonomy (GTDB): domain Bacteria; phylum Bacteroidota; class Bacteroidia; order Flavobacteriales_D; family Crocinitomicaceae; genus Putridiphycobacter. The sequence goes on along the minus strand of CAYQRJ010000219.1, from coordinate 2,508 downwards.
TCATTTTTTTTGTTTATCAATTTTTATAGCCTAATTTTAAAGACTTTAAAAAAATATTTTTTAATCTGTTTTAAAACTACCCAACTAACTAACTAACTAACTAACTAACTAACCCGAAACTATCGGGAAACTCACTTTACTTACTCCCCCTTAAATTCAGGTTTTCTTTTTTCTAAAAAAGCAGCCACCCCTTCATTATAATCGTAAGATTGACCAGCTTTGGTTTGCAAATCTCCTTCAACGGCTAATTGTTGTGTTAAATTATTGGTTAACGATTGATTTAAAGCTCTTTTAGTTAATCCTATGCCATAAGTAGGCATTTTTGCTAATTTAACCGCCAATTTCATTGATTCTTCTTCAAACGTTTCGGCTGAAAACACTTTGTAAATCATATTCATTTGTTCTGCCTCTGTTGCGGTCACTTTATCGCCTAACATCATTAAAGCAGATGCTTTTTGAAAACCAATTAATCGTGGTAAAAAGAATGTTCCGGCACTATCGGGTATTAAACCTATTTTTGAAAAGGCTTGAATAAAGCTTGCATTTTCGTTAGCCACCACCACATCACAAGACAAAGCAATATTTGCACCTGCACCTGCGGCTACACCATTAACGGCTGCCACAATTGGTTTTTCAATATTCCTGATACGTTCAATAATGGGATTGTAATGATCTGTTACAATACTACTCAATTCATGACCATTTGGGTCGGTTACTTCTTGTAAATCTTGCCCTGCACAAAATGCTTTTCCTTCTCCTATAATATAAATGGCTCTTACCTCTTTATTGGCTTCACAATCATCTAAAGTTCTGTGCATTAAAAATGCCATTTCTTGATTAAAACTATTAAAAACATTAGGGCGATTTAACTTGATAACCCCTACGCCATTTGAAATTGAAAATTTAATTGAACTCATTTGTGTATTTTTGTTTGCTAAGATATTTATTTTAAAAAGATGTATCTTAAAATAGGCATCAAATATTTAAAAAGTTTTTAACAAATTTATTCACTCAATTTCAATATTTTTGTTGTATAAGCTCTAATTTTACGTAGTAACTCTCCATTAGTAATTAAACTTTCGCCAAAAGAAGGTATCATCTCTTTAAATTTAGATTGCCAAGCCTCACTATTAAACTCATCTGGAAAACATTTTTTTAATACATTAATCATTATTGAAACAGAAGTAGATGCTCCAGGTGACGCACCTAACAAGGCGGCTAACGTTAAATCTTTATCGGTAACTATTTCAGTACCAAATTGTAATTTACCACCTCCTTCTTTTTCATCTTCTTTAATAATTTGAACTCTTTTACCAGCCTCTACCAATTCCCAATCTTCAAACTTAGCTTCAGGATAATATTTTTGTAAAAATTCAAATCTGTCTTCCATACTCTGAAACACTTGTTTAACCAAATATTTTGTTAAAGGTAAATTTCTCCACCCTGCCGATATTAAAGGCCAAATATTATGAATTTCTATTGACATTGGAAAATCTAAAATAGAGCCTTCTTTTAAAAACTTAGTAGAAAATCCAGCATAGGGACCAAAAAGCAATGCTTTTTTACCATCCATCATTCTGGTATCTAAATGCGGAACAGACATTGGTGGCGACCCCACATCTGCTTTACCATAAACTTTTGCTTCATGCTGTTTAATCACCTCAGGATTATTACATTTTAGCCATTGACCACTAACCGGAAACCCTCCATATCCCTTAGATTCAGGAATATCGGTTTTTTCTAATAAAGGAATTGCTCCTCCTCCTGCACCAATAAACACAAAATCACTTAAAACAGTGGTTTCTTCTCCTGTATCTAAATCCTCCACCTCTAACTCCCACTGATTACCTTTTTTTGTGATGTCGTTAATGTTATATCCTAAATTAACCTCTACATTATTACAAGTTTTTAAATGATTAATCATTCCACGAGTAATAGCTCCAAAATTAACATCAGTACCGATTGCCATTCTGGTTACGGCAATATCATCTTTATTTTTACGACCTTTCATCATTAAAGGCACCCATTCTTCAATTTGTTTTGGGTCTTCACTAAACAACATATCTTCAAAAATTGGATATTTAGTCATGGCATCATAACGCTTTTTTAAAAAAGCTCTATTTTCTTTCCCCCACACCAAACTCATGTGGTCAATATCATTAATAAAGGGGAATTTAGGATGCAAATAAGCCTTTTGTTTAAGATAAGCCCACAATTGTTTTGACACCTCAAACTGCTGAGCAATTTTTAATGGCTTGCTGATGTCAATGGTTCCATCTTCTAACTCTGGGGTGTAATTCAACTCACAAAAACCAGAATGACCAGTTCCTGCATTATTCCATGCTGCTGAACTTTCTGCCCCAACAACATCTAAACGTTCATAAATAATTACCTTAGCATTAGGATTTAACTCTTTAAGTAAAGTACCAAGTGTAGCACTCATTATGCCCGCTCCAATTAAGGTATAAGTTTTTTTATTCTTTTCCATTCGATAAAAATAAGAATAAT
>CAYQRJ010000218.1:0-4979 GCA_964419855.1 uncultured Crocinitomix sp. | reverse complement strand
AAATTTGGGTATTATCAAATTGAACAACAAGTCAATTAATAATTTGATTTACTGTATTTTAACTAAAAAACAATAAAATAGTGGTGAATTTTGCGGGTTAAAAAAATAATTCTGTTACTTTTTAATTTTCTTGTATTATCTTTATACCAACCCACAATTAATTGAATAAAAAACAACAATCATATCGGCAAGATTTGCTATTTATTAAAAAAGCAAAACAAAATAAAGATGCATTTGGCTTATTGTATGAAAAATATTGGGAGTCTTTGTTCAAATTTATTTTTATAAAAGTTCAGTCTTTAGATGATGCCGGTGATATTTGTCAAGCAACAATGTTAAAAGCTATGCTCAATATTTCTAAATATGAAGACAGAGGCTATCCTTTTTCGGCTTGGTTATATCGAATAGCTATTAACGAAATAAATTTACATTACAGACGTAAAAAAAAAGATAAATTTGTAGAGATTAAAGAAACAGATGTTCAAACCTTAATGACAGAAATTGAAATATCTGATGTTAATTCTATAGACGAACAAGAAAAATTATTAGTAATTTTATCTCAATTAAAACCCAAACAAGCAGAAATAGTAGAAATGCGTTTCTTTTTTAGACATTCTTTTAAAGAAATTGCCGACTTTTACAACATAACAGAGGCTAACGCTAAAATGCGTTTATACAGAATTATAGACAAAATAAAACAAAAGTGGACAAAATAAAGTGACTAAATATAAAATAAATAGAGACCAAAAAGAGCCATCTGTTCCTACCAAAGAGCAAATGGAAAAATACAAGGATTTTAGTCGCTTAAAAGCTAATTACGACAAAGTAACCAAGCGACCTAAAAAACCACTATATAAAGATAAACGATTTTTTTTAGGGTTGTTAGTTATTGCTATTATTGCCTATTTGTTAAGTCTAATTGATTAGATTTGTAGCATGTTAAAATTAATCCAATTCTATTTCTCTTTTCTTTCTAAAATTGCACCAAAATATGCCGCTAAAAAAGCATTTCATTTTTTTCAGACAGTTAGAAAAAAGACCATACGTAAAAGAGAACAACCTTTTTATGAACAAGCTACTCCTTTTAAGTTTAAGCACAATAACGAGATAATTGATGCCTATAAATTTGGAAAACCTTCAAAAGACATTGTTATTTTAATTCACGGTTGGGATTCTAATGCAGGATGTATGTTTGGGTTTGTTGATGAAATTTTAAAAATGAATAAGCAAATATATAGTTTTAACCTACCCGCCCATGGATTTCACAAATCAAAAACAACGAATTTATTTCATAGTAAAAATGTTTTAAAAACGTTTTTATTGCAATTACCAGAATTTGAATCTTTGTCTGTTGTTTCTCATTCATTTGGTTCTGCCTTAACAGCTTATGCTTTATCTGAAATTGACATAAAAGCCAATCAATTGGTGTTTTTAACAAGTCCAAACCATATTATAGAAATATTTGATGATTATAAAAAACTAATCCATTTAAGCGACAAATCTTATAAAAATTTAATTGAATTAACTGAAAAAATATTAGGAGAGCCTTTGAAAGATTTATCGGTTCAATCTAAATTAAAACAAGCCCAGTTTAATTTTTTGCACTTAATTCACGATAGATATGATAAAATAATTCCTTTTAAAAATTCAAAAGAAATTAATGAAGAGATAACTAACTCCAAAATTTATGTTTTTGAAAAAATAGGACATTATAGAATGTTGTGGAATGAAGAAGTAATTAATCAAACCTTAAAATGTTTGTCTAACAACTAATAATTGATTAATTTTATCGAATGAACCTCACAAAAGTAGCATCTGGGTTATTTGTTTTAATAGCAATAATAACAGTATTGATTTTAGGCAAAGATTTTATTATCCCTATCATCTTAGCCATATTAATTTGGTTTTTAATTAAAGAATTGCGGTTATTGTTTTCTAAAATACCATTCATAGGACAAAAATTGCCACAGTGGTTATTAACTGTATTGTCAACAATTATTTTATTTGTTATTTTGGGATTGGTAATTAATGTCTTGGCTGATAATTTTAACAAATTATCTAACAACATCCCAGAATACGAAAAAGGCTTAGACCATTTTAATGAACAAATGAAAGGGAAGTATAATTTAGACTTTTCATCTGTATTTAAACAATTTATTGGAAATTATGACTTTTCAGACATCATAAAACAAGTATTAAATTCGTTAACGAGTTTATTTAGTAATGCACTTTTAATAGGGTTTTATGTGTTATTTATGTTTTTTGAAGAAACTCTTTTTACAAAAAAATTAGCGTCTATTTATAGTGGTGACACACATAAATTCAACGAAATTACTCAAACGTTATCAAAAATAAATGATGCCATCACCAAGTATATCTCTTTAAAAACATTAGTTAGTCTTTTAACAGGGTTTTTAAGTTACATTGCCTTGTTGGTTATTGGAATCGATACACCGTTTTTTTGGGCATTTTTAATATTTATTTTAAACTATATTCCAACGGTAGGGTCATTAATAGCTACAACTTTTCCTGCCACTATTGCATTACTTCAGTTTGGTGATTTAACTCATTTTTTTGTTATACTGGGAATAATTGGAGTTATTCAATTAATCATTGGAAATTTTGTTGAACCAAAACTGATGGGCAACTCATTAAATATTAGTTCTTTTGTTGTTATTTTATCTTTAACGTTTTGGGGTATGATATGGGGAATTACAGGAATGTTTTTAAGTGTACCTATTACTGTTATTTTAATCATTTTGTTTGCTCAATTTAAAACCACAAAACCTATTGCAATTTTATTGTCTGAAAAAGGAGAAGTGTAACAATTTAACTTAAAAATATACGTTAATAAATAAAAACAAATCATCATTTACTATGAAAAGACATCTTAAAATATTCTATTTTACCGTCCTTGCTTTTGCCTTGTTTTCTTGTAAAAAAAATCAAACTTCTGATGTGGCAAAATTACTTTTTAAATCAGGTTTTGAGGGAGGTGTGTACATTGACCAAACCATTGATAAAAATAGTGAAGATTTTAGGTTTATTAGAGGAACTGATTCAGAAACAGGTTACACTTGGCCAATTCAAATTGATGATTCTAAGGAATCGGGGTTGCACTATATTTTTGACGACAATCAACAAGCAGTTTTTTCGGAATTACAAACAGTAATTGGACATAATGGAACACCAACTACTGCTTTATACTCGCAAGAAAATTACGAAAATGGACACACTCAAAATCCTTATGAAATAAATAATTTAAAAAAAAATGGTAGAAAAGATTTTTATATTAAATATTGGATGAAATTAGATTCTGCAAGCTTAACTCAAAAAGATAAATGGAGAGCCGTTTTTGAATACAAAACAGTAGGGTACGAAATTGCTGCAAACAAAGGTACAGGTTTTAGATTAATTGCTTATATTTATACTGATGAGAATGGACATCCTTACTGGCATTTTCAAGGAGATAAAAATCCTGAACACCCATATTGGGAAGTTGATAATTTTGATATCCCCGTACCAAAAAACGAATGGTTTAAAATGGAGTTTTATTGGCATTGGGGCGATAAAAAAGAAGGAAAAGCTTGGTGGAAAATTAACGATCAATTTGTAGCCAATGTGAAAAACAGAACTACACGAAACAATAAACCAATTGATTTTATTATTTTAACTCAAATTTATGGTGATGCCAATCCTAAACACCAATGGATAGATGATATTGAAATTTGGGAAGGATTACCTTGATAGTTATTAGATTTAAATGAAATTTAATCCAATTAACTATTTTATTTACCCATTAATATAATATTTTATTCTTTATAATAAGTTGTTTGTATTTTTACAAAGCAAAATTATTTATTATGAAAAATATTTTATTATTATCTGTTTTATTTTCGGCCATAACTTTAAATGCTCAATTAGAAATAAAACGTTGTGGTACTTATGAAGCCATTCAACATCAAGAAACACAAACCCCAGGATACATTCAAAGTGTAAATGAAGCTTTTTATAGAGCTAAAAATAATGTCTCTCAAGACAGAGCGACTATTTATACCATTCCTGTTGTTGTACACGTTGTTTACAATGTTGCAGAAGAAAATATACCAGATTCGGTTATACTTGATCAAATACAAGTTTTAAATGATGCCTATGGTTATACTAATTCTGACACTGCTAATTTAAGAGATACTTTTAACACCATTGTAGGCACAACAAATATTCAGTTTGAATTAGCCACAGTTGATGAAATGGGATTACCAACCAATGGAATAACTAGAACTCAAACTAGCATTACTGAATTTGGTGACATTGGAATTATTAGTGGAGATATGAGTGGTTTAGAAAGAATTAAATCTACTGCTGATGGGGGAAAAGATCCTTGGGATCAAACCAGATATTTAAACATTTGGGTGGCTGATATGTCGGTATTTGGCATTACTGCTTTAATGGGGTATGCCACACCTCCTAATAATTTACCAAATTGGCCTGCAAATTCTAACGGAGGAATGAGTGATGGTGTTGTTATACAATATCAAGCATTTGGGAGTAATAACCCTGTTGTTCTTGACCCTGGAACTGGTCCAATTGATTTTAGAGGAAGAACTTGCGTGCATGAGGTAGGACACTATTTAGGGTTAAGACACATTTGGGGAGATGGTGATTGTACTCAAGAAGATGGTGTTGATGATACGCCAAATGCTGACGCTAATTCTCAAAACATAACCCTTTGCGACACATTAGTAAACACTTGTGTTGATAACATTGGTACTTTGGGTGATTTACCTAATATGCAAGAAAATTATATGGATTATTCTCCAGAAAGTTGTCAAGTGGCTTTTACTTTAGGTCAAAGAGATATTATGAGGGGAGTTATTGAAAACAACAGGTGGGATTTAATTGATAACTATCCTGTTGCTAGTGTTTCTAATAAAACTGCTAGTCAAATTATTGTTTACCCTAACCCTACAAATTCTATT
>CAYQRJ010000217.1:0-5003 GCA_964419855.1 uncultured Crocinitomix sp. | reverse complement strand
AGCAGATGAATAAAGATAATTTCAAACTCCCTCAAATTTGGGTATTATTAAATTGCATAATAAAGTATGTTAAAAATTGATTTCCTGTGTTTTAACTATACAACGTTAATGTAGTGGTGAATTTTGCGGGTTAAAATCACAGTTTTCAATATGTTGCAAAAAAAAACACTTCAAATTGAAGTGTTTTGGAAATGTTAATTAAATAAAACTATTTCTTTTGATTAGCCAAAGAATCTTGTGCATTGTTAATTACTGCTGATTTATCTAATCTTAATTTTGTACCATCAGAAGAAATTAAAACAGAATCATCATTTATTTCTAACACTTTTCCAATAATTCCACCAGTGGTCATAATTTTATCTCCTTTAGCCAAGCTTTCTCTAAATGCTTTTAACTCTTTACTTCTTTTCATTTGCGGTCTTATCATAAAAAAGTAAAACACCACAAAGATTAAAATAATGGGTAAAAAATTCATAATTCCTCCACCTTGTGCACCTTCTGCTTGTAATAATATTAATGTTTTCATATTTATTTTATTTGTTGTTTATTATTTTTCGTTTACTTTTCCAGTTATGGTTAATGTAGTCACTGTTGGAACTGTATTAGCTTCAACTCTAACCGATTTTTGCACATTCCCTACTCTATTGGCAGAATTAAAGGTTACTTTTATCTCACCTGATTTACCTGGAGCAATGGGTTCTTTTGGCCATTCATCAGGTACAGTACAACCACAAGAGCCTTTAACATTAATTAAAACCAAATCTTTATCTCCTGTATTTGTGAATTTAAAAGTTTTATTAACTAACTCACCATCTGTTACTGTTCCAAAATCATAAGCCATTTCATCAAATTTTATTGATGTTGGTTCATCAATAAAAGATGCAAAATTAGTTTTTCTTTCCTCAACATTTACACCTTCATTATTAGTGCAAGATACTAAAGTACTTAAAATTAATAATCCTAAAATTGTTTTTTTCATATTCAAAATATTTAATTATTTAACTAAACCTCTTCCTATTTTTTTTATTTTTCCTTCTTTTTTTAAAGTAATAACAGCTTTATCTAAAACGCCATTAATAAATATTTTTGATTGCGGCGAACTATAAAACTTAGATATCTCTATATATTCATTTAAAGTCACTTTTGTTGGTATTGATGGAAACTCAACCAATTCTGTTAACGCCATTTTTAACAAAATCACGTCCATTTTTGCTATTCTATCAAAATCCCAATTACTTGTTAATTTATCAATAATTTCGGCATTTTCTTTATCATTAGCAACAGTTCTACGCAATAAAGTTTTAATAAACCCTTTTTCATCATCTTCATCTTTATATAAAGGTAAAATGGGGGCTAAGTGATTGTCTTCTTCATTGAAATTTTTAATGGTTTTTAAAACCATTGAACATACTAAATCAATATCTTCTATCCAATAAACATTATCGTTTTCATAAAAATCGTGAAGTAATGAAAAATTAGCAATTTCTGTTTTAAAAATGTCTAAAACAAATTGTTTATCAAAATCAAAAGAATTTTCTTCAGACTCCATGTAATTTTCATAAATTTCACTTTGAGAAACAGTTAAAAACAATTTTTTCATTAAATCATTTTTTTCTGCTGTATTCCAATTAACTTTTCTAATTTCAGATTGATTTTTCAATTCATCATTGATACAAATCAGTTTAATAATTTTATTATCAATAAATTTTGTATTGGGTTTTAAATCATCTTCCGAAAGAATTTTTCTTGATTTTCGGTCTTCAATTCTGTTTTCCGCAAATGTATGTAATTCTTCAAAAATTAGTAAGAAATAAATGTACAAATCATACATTTTATCAACCGATTTAAAGAGTTCTTTTTCATATAAATGAAGCTCTGCATTTTCCGTTTGATAAAAAGCATACAAAATTTGTAATACTTTTGTGCGTAAGTGTCGTCTGTTTAGCATAGTTTACATTGGTAATTTTACTTTTCCTATAGCTTCAATTCTTTCTTCAGCCATTTGATTGGCAATTTTAAAAGTAGGTATATTTTCAGTTTTTGAACGATTTAAAATATTTAAAGCAGTATTATAAATGTCTTCTGCTTTTGCCATAGCCCATTCAGGCGACAAACCTTTTACCTCTGCATAGCAATTAATTACTCCCCCAGCATTAAGCATAAAATCAGGCACGTATAGGATTCCTTTTTTCATCACCTCAACACCATGAACATTTTCATTTGCCAATTGGTTATTAGCAGCCCCTGCAATGATTGAGCATTTTAATCTATCTAAAGTGTCATCATTAACTGTTGCTCCTAAAGCACAAGGAGCATAAATATCCGAATCTACGTCATAAATTTCATCTAAACCAACCACTTTTGCTCCAAATTTATTGGCTACATTTTTTAAAGTTTGTTCGTGAATATCAGTAATAAAAATTTCAGCACCTTCTTTAGCTAAATTCTCAACTAAATATTGCCCTACGTGTCCTACACCTTGAACGGCTATTTTTTTTCCTTTTAAGCTATCAGAACCAAACTGAACTTTTGCTGCTGCTTTCATTCCCATATAAACGCCGTAAGCAGTTACTGGAGAAGGGTCGCCAGATTTGCCAGGTAAACCAACCACATGATTAGTTTCCATATTAACCCATACCATATCTTGAGGAGAAATCCCCACATCTTCAGCAGTAATATATTTACCAGCTAAACTTTCTACAAACTTTCCAAAACGTCTAAACAATGCTTCACTTTTATCTTTACGAGCATCACCAATTATAACAGCTTTACCTCCTCCCAGATTTAAGCCTGAGATAGAATTTTTATAAGTCATTCCTCTTGACAATCTCAATACATCATTTAAAGCTTCTAGTTCATTATTGTATTTCCACATTCTTGTCCCGCCCAAAGCTGGTCCTAAAGTGGTGTTATGAACGGCAACAATAGCTTTTAAACCTGTGGCGTTATCATTGCAAAATAATAATTGTTCGTGATTGAATTGTGACATTTTAGCTATAACAGGGTTATCAGCCAAATTTGTATCTTTTATATCTTTTACTTCAAACATAATAGAAAGTTTATTCGTGTTTTTTAAATCTTAATAATACCTTTGCACTTTAGCATTTGCAAAAGTAAACAATTTAATGTCATCTTTATTCTATTTAAATAAATATTTGTTAAAATATAAATGGTATTTGATTTTAGGTATCCTAACTATCATTATATCAAATGTGTTTTTTGTTATGATGCCCGATATTGTAAAAACGGCAGTAGATGATATTATTGCCTATACACAAAACAATATCAACAACTTATCAAAATCGGATATTATAACCTTAGCATTAAAAAGTGCAGGGTTATATATTTTATTAGCTTTTGCTAAAGGATTCTTTTTGTTTTTAACCCGTCAAACCATTATTAAAATGTCAAGGTTTATAGAGTTTGATTTAAAAAATGAAATTTACCAGCAATATCAAAAATTATCTTTTAATTTTTACAAAGAAAATTCTACGGGAGATTTAATGAATAGAATAAGTGAGGATGTTTCTAAAGTAAGAATGTATTTAGGACCAGGAATTATGTACACCATCAACCTAGTAATATTATTTACTATTTTGCTTTATCAAATGCTAAGTACAAATGTAACTTTAACTTTTTATGTGTTATTACCCTTGCCCATCATGTCTGTTATTATTTATTTTGTGAGCTCTGTTATCAATAAAAAAAGTACACAATTACAAAAAAAACAATCGGAATTGAGCACTATTGTACAAGAAAATTTTTCGGGAATAAGAATCATTAAATCTTACATAAAAGAAGAAGAAGCAAAGGTAAGATTTAATAAAGCCACAAATGAATACAAAAAGCAATCAATTTCATTAGCAAAAACTAATGCTGTTTTTATGCCCACCATTATTTTATTAATTGGATTAAGCACTATTATTACCATTTATTTAGGCATAAAATTAAATTTAGCAGGGGAAATTACAACTGGTGAAATTGTGAAATTTGTTTTTTATGTTAATATGTTAACGTGGCCATTTGCATCTGTTGGTTGGGTCACATCTGTTGTTCAAAGAGCTGCTGCCTCTCAAGAACGAATTAACGAATTTTTAAAGCAAAAATCAGATATTGTTAATCCAACTCTTCAACCATTTGTTTTTAATCATAAAATTGAATTTAAACATGTAGCACTCACCTACTCCAATTCAGGTACAACTGCTTTAAAAAATATCAACTTTACATTTAACAAAGGACAAACCATTGGTGTAATTGGTAAAACAGGCTCTGGAAAATCATCTTTAGCTTATTTACTACTAAGGTTAATTGACCCAACAAGAGGCAGAGTATTAATTGACGGGCAAGATTTAAAAATCATTAATTTAGATGATTGGCGTAAAATTATAGGATATGTGCCACAAGAACACTTTTTATTTTCAGATACCATTAAAAACAACATCATTTTTGGGTTGAAAGATGAAAACGTAAGTGATGAAATGGTGGTTAAAGCAGCAAAATCTGCGGGCATTCACGACACCATAATTAATTTTCCGAAAGGATATGATACTATTTTAGGTGAAAGAGGAATTAATCTTTCTGGTGGGCAAAAACAACGTATTTCTATCGCAAGAGCATTAATTAAAACCCCAGAATTATTAATTTTAGACGATTGTCTCTCAGCTGTTGACAATGAAACAGAAGAGCTCATTTTAAACGCCATCAAATCAACATCTATTGATGATAAAGATAAAACCTTATTTATTATTAGCCACAGAATTTCAAGTATTAAATATGCTGATAAAATTATTGTATTAGATAATGGAATTGTTGCAGAAGAAGGCTCTCACCAATATTTAATGAACTTAAAAGGGCATTACTTTGAGATTTATGAAAAGCAAAAACTACAAGAGGAGGTTTAAAACCTCCTCTTATTAGTATCTCATCAAATTATAATTTGATTTAATATTGCACTACAAACTGCTTAGTAATTAATGATGTTCCACTAATCAATCTAAGTGTAT
>CAYQRJ010000216.1:3533-5021 GCA_964419855.1 uncultured Crocinitomix sp. | reverse complement strand
TATATGCCAACTCTTATTTTGGAAAATTTTATGGGTCTGTTAAATTAGGAGCTAAATTTTATTTACCCACTAAAAATGATTCTTATTTTGAACCCATTTTTATAATGAATAGATGGGATTATTTTACGTCTTTCACTACTTTTTTTGAAGATGTTAAGCCCTCCTATTTAATTGTAAACGAAAAGTTTTGGGGTATTAAATATAATTTACCTATTTTTTCAAAAGGTAAACTAATTCTTGATTTTAAAAATGGAATTAATGAATATAATTACTATCAAACAAAAAATTTTACCAATAAAGATACTGCTGATTATACAACAATGCTTTTTTACTCTCCAGGTATCTCTTATATAAGAAACAACCTCAACCGTAAACAATTTGCTTCTGCGGGTTCTTTACTAGAAATTAAAGGTAGATATATACACGGAATTGAACACACCATGCCTGGCTCAACATCTCAAAATGATTTAGAATTAGACAACACTTTCAGAGATTGGTTTTATGTAAAAGCAAAATACCTCAACTATTTTATGCGTAAAAGTGCTTACCGTTTAGGTATTCATCTTGAAGGATATTACGCCTTTAAACCTTTTTTAGCCAATTATACTGCCACTATTTTATCTGCAGAACAATTTAATCCTTTTCCTGATGCCAGCACTTTTTTCATTAATAATTACCGATCAAATCAATATGTTGCCCTTGGATTAATGAACGTTTTTACGTTAAATGACAAATTAGATTTTAGAGCGGATGCTTATTATTATCAACCCATTAGTAATATTATTAATAATAATGGACAAACAGAGTATTCAACGTTATTTTTTAAGGGATATGAAATGGCGTCTGCCTCTTTAATTTATCATTCTAGAATTGGTCCATTAAGAGCAACTTTAAATTATTTTGGTCAACAAGAAACCCCTCTATCGTTTCAGCTAAGTTTTGGTTATATTATTTTTAACGAAAGAGGTATAAAATAAAAGTATGAAAACACAAATATTAAACTCAAATCAAATTGAACAAAAAATTGAACGTATTGCTTACGAAATTTACGAAAACACCTTTGAAGAACCTGAAATTTTTATTGGCGAGATTAAAGGGAACGGCTATGTATTTGCCGAACGTTTACAACAAAAACTAAAACTCATTTCAGACCCCAGTCAATCTAATACTATTCATTTATTTGAAGTAAGTTTAAATAAAACTAGCCCATTACAAAACAACATTAAATTATCTATTGAAAATGAAAAATTAACCAACGCCACTGTAATTTTAGTTGATGATGTAATTAACTCTGGTTCCACATTATTACATGCTACATCAAAGCTATTACAAAACAAAATTAAAACCATTAAAACTGCCATTTTGGTTAACAGAACACATAGACGTTTTCCTATTTTAGCTGACTATGTTGGACTTAACATCACTACAACCCTACAAGACAATATTGTGGTTGAATTTGGAGAAACTGAGCAAGCTTACTTGGTTTAA
>CAYQRJ010000216.1:0-3433 GCA_964419855.1 uncultured Crocinitomix sp. | reverse complement strand
GTATATCCTAAGTCATTTATTAACTTTTTTACTTCATCTTTAGTAGCTGTACCTTTAACACTCACCGTTTTATTCTCTAAATCAACCACAGCTTCAGTTACATTAGGTAGTTTAATCAAATTGGTTTCAACTGAATTTTTACAATGATTACAAGTCATTCCTTCTACTTTATAAACTGTACTATTTTCCATAACTTTTACTTTTTTAGGTATTATTTTTTTTATTTCAACATATAAAATTAAACTAATTAAAACTACTGCACTTATTATAGCTACCCACGAACCACTTGCGTGATGAATATGTTCTTGAACCTGTTGCTTAGATATTGTAAACCATTGGGCTGGTAAAACATAATCTATCATCAAACCAAAAAACAAAGCCCCTGTAATAATTGATATTAAGTAAGCTAAAGTAGCTTTTTTACCTATCGATTTCCACAGCACAGTTATTGTGGCAGCATTAGTGGCTGGGCCTGCCATTAAAAATACTAAAACCGCTCCAGGAGACACCCCCAGAGCTAACAAAGAAGCCCCAATTGGCACAGAACCAGTTGCACAAACATACAATGGAATTGATGCCACTAAAATTAGCAACATATTAAAAATAGGATTGGTTAAATAATCTGAAAAAACAGTGGGAGGAACTAATAAAGTTATGACAACAGCAATTAAAATCCCCACCACCAATTGTCTAGAAATATCTCCTAAAAATTCTATAAAAGCATAATTAAAAATGTCTATCAACCAATGCTTTTTTTGAGGCAATGCACAATCCTCTCCCCCACAATCCGAACACTCTTCAACCTCTTTAATTAATGTTCCATCATCCATTTTGTCAGTTAGCACCCCACCAAGAACACCAGTAATTAGTGCTATTATTGGACGTGCAATAGCCCAAGGCCAATTCATTAAAGATGAAGTTACCAAAATAGAATCAACACCAGTTTGTGGCGTTGAAATTAAAAAAGCATTTGTAGCTCCTTTACTAGCACCATTATGATAAAACGAAACACCAGTAGGTATAACACCACAAGAACATAATGGCAAAGGAACACCTAACAATGTAGCTTTAATTACTGATAAAATTCCTTTTTTACCAATTTGTTTAGTTACTATACTTTTCGGAATTAAAACATGTAATATTCCTGCAAATGCAAAGCCCAACAATAAATAAGGCGACATCTCTAAAAACATCTCCCAAATGGCTAAAATTATTTTATTAATTAATTCCATATTACAAAAGTAAATATAATTGTATCAATGTATGTGATATTTGTTATATTTAAATAAATTTGCAACATTAACTAATTGATTGTTTAAAGTTTACTCAAAAAATGAAATTTTTAATTCCTGCTATTTTTTTAATACTTGGCTTATCTATTGGATATATTGCAGGCAAAAATTCAAATCAACCTAATAAAACTTTAGCAACAAAAAATATTACATCAAAACCTAAGGTTGAAATAATTTATGACACCATTGTAAAAAAAACAATTGTTGAAGTTGAAAAAAAATCCGATTCATCAAAATTAATTTTAGACACCTTACAGGTTGATTCTTTATTAAAAATAAAATTAGACACCACAACTGTTAACTATATTAAAAAAAATGACTCTTTAATTATTGACACCACTCATATAACAGAGGAACAAATAAACATCAATTCCGATAAAAAATTACTTAGCAAAACAATTACCATTATTTATTTAGACAAAACTAAAACCTCAAAATCAGATAGTTTAATTAATCAATTAATAAAAGTTAACCCTATAAAAAACCAACAAATTATCATAGAATTTTGGGAATCCCCTATTAATTACTCAGGCTATAAAATGTCTAAATCTAAACTAATAGTTTATGGTTTAAATCCTCATTTTAATTATAAATTATACGCTAAAAAAGGTAAATATTTTCTTAACTTTGAACAGGTTTTTTATCAGTTAGAAGAAACCTCAACATTTAAACCATATATTACCGTAAAAAAAGCATTCATTTTTAATGATTAATTTCTATAAATATCAAGGAGCAGGCAACGATTTTATACTGATTGACAATCGCCAACAATTATTTAAAAACAACAAAGAACAATTAGCCCAACAACTTTGTAAAAGACGATTTGGCATTGGATCAGACGGTTTAATTTTTATTGAAAACGATACCGATTCGGATTTTTTAATAGATTTTTTAAACCCTGATGGAAGCCGTAGCTTTTGTGGTAACGGTAGCAGATGTGCCGTTAAATTCGCTCATTACTTATGCATTTTTAAAAAACAACTCACCACTTTTAAAGCCATTGACGGTATCCATAAAGCCCAATTAGTAAACGATTTGGTTAAAATAGAAATGAAAGATGTACAATCTATACAACAAATAGATAAAGATTTTTTTATCAACACCGGCTCACCTCATTACATTAAATATTTTAACAATATCAATCAACTAGATTTAATTAAATTGGGGCAAACTATTAGATATTCTGACACATATAAAAATGAAGGAACTAACGTTAATGCAGTTGAAAAAATTGCCCCTCATCACATCAAAGTTAGAACATACGAACGTGGAGTAGAAAACGAAACCCTAGCCTGCGGAACAGGAGTAACCGCCTGCGCTTTAAGTTACGCACTACTTAATCAGTTAAAAAACAACACCATTAAAGTAGATGCAGTAGGCGGACAATTAGAAGTAAGTTTTACACAACAACCAAACGGAAATTTTACCAATATATGGCTAACAGGACCAGCTCAATTTGTATTTAAAGGCTCTTATGATTTATAGAGGAAAAAATATCTATTTGCGCACCATCACCCCAAATGATGTTAACTTAATTTTAAATTGGGAAAACAACCCCGACAACTGGAAAATATCATCCATTACCCAGCCCTACACCAAACAACAAATCACTGAATTTGTAAATACCAACCAAGACATCTATCAACACCAACAATTAAGACTAATTATATGCCTAACAAAAAACAACCAAGTAATAGGAAACATAGATTTATTTGACTTTGAACCCTTACATAAAAGAGTAGGAATAGGCATATTAATAGATAAACCCTACCGCAACAAAGGATTCGCTAAACAATCCATAACCCTAGCAGAAGAATACTGCCAACTAATTTTAGACGTCAAAAATATGTTTTGCAACATCTTAGAAGACAACCCCCACTCCATTCAACTCTTTACCAGTTTAAACTACAAAAAAATAGCAATAAAACCCCAATGGCACTTTCACAACAACAAATGGTTTGATGAAGGATTTTACATCAAAAAACTACAAACCAACCAACTAACATAAAAATATTTTTTTATCAATATTTGGGCAGTTAAACGGGCTATACGTTAAAGTTTATTATTTTTCAAAAAGTCAAACTAACCGCAAAAGTTGCATTTACTATTTGAATTTAGACTTATAAAAACAGAGTTTTTGA
>CAYQRJ010000215.1:1617-5046 GCA_964419855.1 uncultured Crocinitomix sp. | reverse complement strand
CTAACTAACCAATACCAGTCTGATACTCACAGTCTGGTATTTTTTTGCTTTGTTCTTAATTTTAGATATCGTTACACCCATTACTTATTAGTCAATTATTACTGTAAATTCACTATCTTAGCCACAAAAAAGCAATTGTTAGTTAAAAGTCGTGAAATATTAAAATACTATTGGGGTTACGATTCATTTAGAGATGTTCAAGAAGATATTATTGCTTCTGTTTTATCGGGCAAAGATACACTAGCATTATTACCCACAGGGGGTGGTAAATCAATATGCTATCAAGTACCTGGTATTCAAATGGAGGGGATTTGTTTGGTAGTTTCTCCTTTAATTGCTTTAATCCACGACCAAGTAAACAATCTAAAAAAAAGAGGGATAAAAGCCATTGCATTAACATCAGGAATGACAAAACGCGAAATTGACATTGCTTTGGACAATGCCATTTATGGTAATTTTAAATTCATTTATGTTTCGCCAGAGCGTTTAAAATCTAAATTATTTTTAGCTCGTTTTGAAAAAATGAAAATCAACTTAATAGCAGTTGATGAAGCCCACTGTATATCGCAATGGGGGTATGATTTTAGACCACCCTATTTAGAAATTGCCGAACTCAGAAAAATTAAACCCATAGTTCCATTTTTAGCATTAACTGCCACTGCCACACCTGAGGTTGTTACTGATATTCAAGACAAATTAAAATTTAAACAACCCAATTTATTCCAAAAATCTTTTGAAAGAGAAAATTTAGTTTACATTACTATTCAAACTAACAATAAACTTCACCGAATATTAGAATTTGCAAAAAAGCTAAAAGGGTCTGGAATTATTTATTGTGCTACACGCAGAGGAACAAAAAACATTTGCAAATACTTAATTGAAAATAAAATTTCTGCCGATTTTTATCATGGAGGATTAGAACAAGATATTAGAAAAATAAAACAAAATGCATGGCAAACAAATAAAACAAAAATTATTGTGGCTACAAATGCCTTTGGAATGGGAATAGATAAACCAGATGTGAGATTTGTTTTACATTATGACATTCCTCAAAGTATTGAAGCCTATTTTCAAGAAGCAGGACGTGGAGGTAGAGATTTAAAAAAAGCACGTGCCATAATGTTTTACGAATCTCAAGACATTAAAAGACTAATTAACAGAATTGAATTAAAATATCCACCCATTGAAGACATTAAAACCATTTATAAAGCTTTAGGTAATCATTTTCAACTAGCAATTGGATGTGGTAAAGACGAAACCTTTGCGTTTGATATTGTTCAATTTTCTGCTAAATACAACTACCCTATAATTACTATTTATAATTCAATTAATTTTTTAGAATTAGCAGGTTTAATTAGGTTTAGTGAAGACAGTTATGAATCTAGTAAACTTAAAATAGTTGTTAATAATTATGAATTGTATCAATATCAAGTTAAAGATGATTTAATTAACAAAGTAACTAAATTTATTCTCCGCTCTTATATGGGTATTTTTGAAGATTATGTTAATATTAATGAATACATTATTGCCAAAAAATTAAATATTAAATACAACGATTTAATTAAAGTTTTAAAATATTTAGATGAGAAAAATATAGCGGAATATTACTCCAGAGTTAAAGGAAGTAGCATAACTTATCTAACTGAACGTTTAACGCAAGGTAATTTTTCAATTTCAAAATCATTTTATCAAAACAGAAAAGAAGATGCACATAAAAAATTAGATGCCGTGCTTGATTTTGTAGCAAACAAGAAATGCAGAAGTCAATATTTATTGGAGTATTTTGGAGAAACAGATGCTAAACCTTGTGGTAAATGTAATGTTTGTTTAAATATTAATGATTCTATACTTAAAAATAAAAATTATTTAACCATAAAAAAAATGGTCATGCAGTTGTTTAATGATGCTGACGAATTATCTATTGATAATGTCATTACTCATCTCTCTCAATTTGAAAGAGACGAAATTCTTTTTTCGTTAAGATGGATGAATGAGCATGATTTAATACATGTTAATGATACATTAAATACAATAAAGTTGTAATTTTTAATACTTAAATAACAGACCTGGATCAATCTCTAAAAACTCTTGCCACTTCAACCCTGAATTTCCTATCATCAACATTTTATTTGGTTTAAATCTTTCATCAAATACTTGCATCCCTTTTGTTTTTCTTGAAAAACTACTTTTCACCTCTATAGCAACAATTTCTTCACCTTTTCTTAGCACAAAATCCACTTCATCATTGACGTGTCGCCAATACATCACTTCATAACCACCTTCATCTGCCATATTAATTAAATGCGCCCCAACTGCATTTTCAACTACTTGTCCCCACTTTACAGAATCGACACTTACTTGTTTAAACGTTTCGTTTGATAACGCGCTAAAAAGTGCCGTATTTTTAACTTGCCATTTTGGTGATGATGATTTTGTTCTATGTTTTTCAATAAAATATTTTTCTAATCCAGTTAATAAGCCTGCTGTATCTAACAATTTTAAATAATGAGCAATGGTAACTGTATTACCTGCATCTTGTAGTTGTCCTATCATTTTATTATAAGACAACATTTTAGATGAATATAATGTCCCCATTTCAAAAACTTGTTTCATTAATGCAGGCTTATGAATATTTGTCATTAAAATAACATCTTTTGATATGGTTGCTTCAATCAAAGCATTTCTTACATAATCTTTCCATCTTTTTTCACTCTTAATAAATGCCATAGAGCCTGGATATCCACCATACCAAGCAAACTGATTGTGATTTAATCCAAAACATTTATTCATTTCATTATAAGACCAATGTGGTATTCTTAACAATTCAAATCTTCCAGCTAAAGATTCATTTAAACCTTGTTGCAACATTAAACCAGATGAACCAAGCAAAATAACTTTTAAATCAATTCCGTTAAATGTATCGGTATCCCATAACTGTTTAACCGTTTCGCTCCAATCATTTATTTTTTGAATTTCATCAATAATTAATAAAAAGGATTTCTTATTTGTTGATTCTAATTTTAATCTTGCCGATTCCCAATGTTGTGTAATCCATTTTGATGCATCATCTTCTTTTCCTGCAATGACATATTCAAAAGGTATTTTTATTTCATCACATATTTGTCTTACAATTGTAGTTTTACCCACTTGTCTTGGTCCAACTAACACTTGTATAAATCTATTGGGTTGCTTAATTCTTTCTAAAAGAATTTTATATTGCGTTCTTTTATATTCCATACCACAAAGATATAAAAATAATTTTAAATTGAGTAATTTTACTCAGTATATTGAGTAAATTTACTCAATGGGTTGAGAAATTTTACTCAGTGGGTTGAGAAATTTTACTCAGTGAGTTGAGAAATTTTACTCAGTGGGTTGAGAAATTTTACTCAGTGGGTTGAGAAATTTTACTCAGTGGGTTGAGAAATT
>CAYQRJ010000215.1:0-1517 GCA_964419855.1 uncultured Crocinitomix sp. | reverse complement strand
TTACTCAGTGGGTTGAGAAAAATACAAGTATTTTTCTCAACAATATTTAAGTTAATTCTAATTTTAAATATTTTGCTGTTTCGCTAATATTAGCTTTTTTAATAAGTTGTTCTGGAGTACCTTTGGCAATAATTTGTCCTCCTTCTCGTCCACCTTCTGGACCTATATCAATAATAAAATCGGCTACTTTAACAATATCTAAATTGTGTTCAATTACAACCACAGTGTTACCTTCATCAACTAAACGTTGCAATACATTTAACAACATTTGAATATCATCAAAATGTAAACCTGTAGAGGGTTCGTCTAAAATATAAAATGTTTTTCCAGTTGATTTTTTTGATAATTCGGTTGCGAGTTTAATTCTTTGAGCTTCTCCTCCACTTAAAGTAGTTGAAGATTGACCTAATTTGATATAACCAAGTCCAACAGATAATAAAGTGTCTAATTTTCTTTTAATTTTAGGAATACTTTCAAAAAAAACAGTCGCATCTTCAATGGTCATTTCTAACACATCATTAATGTTTTTACCTTTAAACCTTACCTCTAAAGTTTCTCTATTATATCGTTTACCTTGACAAGTTTCACATTCTACATATACGTCTGGTAAAAAATTCATTTCAATTAAACGTAAACCTCCCCCTCTACAAGTTTCGCAACGACCTCCTTTAACATTAAAACTAAATCTACCAGGTTTATATCCCCTTATTTTAGACTCTCCTAAATCGGCAAATAATTGGCGAATATCGGTAAACATTCCTGTATATGTAGCGGGATTGGAGCGTGGTGTTCGTCCTATTGGCGATTGATCTATGTCAATCACTTTATCAATGTGTTTTAAACCTTTAATTGATTTATAAGGCATTGGTTTTTTAACTCCTCTGTAAATGTGTTGATTTAAGATGGGGTAAAGTGTATGATTAATTAATGTAGATTTTCCACTACCAGACACACCCGTAACACAAGTAAAAGTTCCTAAAGGGATATCTATATTGATGTTTTTAAGATTGTTACCTGATGCCCCTTTTAAACTTAATTTTTTTCCGCTTCCTTTTCGTCTTTTTTTAGGAACTTCAATTTGCTTTTTACCTGTAAGATACTCGGCAGTTGAACTGTTTGATGATTTTAATTCATCAATTGGACAAGCATTAATAATTTCGCCACCGTGCAATCCAGCTCGTGGACCAATATCAACAATAAAATCAGATTCCTCCATCATTTCTTTATCGTGTTCCACTACAATAACTGAGTTACCAGCATCACGCAAACGTTTTAATGAATGGATTAAGCGTTGATTATCTCTTTGATGCAAACCAATTGAAGGTTCGTCTAAAATGTATAACACATTAACCAATTCGGAACCAATTTGAGTGGCTAACCTAATGCGTTGTGCCTCTCCACCACTTAATGATTTAGATGAACGGTTTAGATTCAAATAATGTAAACCAACATCAAGCAAAAATTGTAAACGATTATTAATTTCCTTTAAAATTTCTTTCCCAATTTTTAATTGCTTT
>CAYQRJ010000214.1:0-5163 GCA_964419855.1 uncultured Crocinitomix sp. | reverse complement strand
CTAAAGCCATTATTCCTTTTGTAAAAATTGTTTTCATAGTATATGTTTTTTATGTATCATTCAAAATTACAAAAATTAAATGAAGTTTATATAAAATTATTCAAGTATTTTTATAAGTAAGACAAAGGCATGTATATAAGCAGCTGCTAGCATCAAAATTCCTAATACTAAAAGTGTAACACTAAGAACAGGCATGAAAAATACAAGGATTAAACTAGCAATAATCGCTAGTATTCCGCCAACAAACAATATTAAATTTAAAATGAATTTACCCCCTTTTCCAAATATCATCCAAACACCTAATGGTGTTAATCCTAATAAACAAAAAATAACACCAAGTATAACACTCATGATATCATTATCTATATTGTTGGTTAGATAAATAGACATTTGAGTATTGTTTTTGGTATGTCTGAAAGTATTTTTAAATTCTAAAATGTTTTTGTTAGCTATATTTACATCTGCGATATTAATAACTTTAAAATGAGTTGAATTATTTCTAATGAAATGTTTTGAAGTATTAGTTTCTATATTTAAGTTTTGTTTGGTGTTGGATAGACTATTTTTAGGCAGATGAGTGGTTAAAGAAGTTTCATTTTTTATTTCAATATTTTCTTTTTTGAGGTTGGTGATTATTGAATTAATTTCGGCTTTCTTTTTAGTATCGAACCCTTTAGCGTTTTTACTAACAAAAAAACCTTTGTTGTATTTTCTTTTTTGGATACCTCTGTTACTTGCCACATCATTAGATGTAGAACAAGATGTTGCAAATACTAAAATAGCAATAATCAATAATGTCTTTTTTAAGATTATTTTCACTTCTATTATTTTGATGAACACACCAAATATAACAAAAAAACACCAACTAAAAGCTGGTGTTTTTTTTATTCTTTTTTAGTTTGATTATAGCCCTAACAATACTTCAATTGGGTCTTTAGAGCCAAATAGCATTTTTTCAGGATTTTCGAGCATTTCTTTTACTTTAACCAAAAAGCTTACTGATTCTTTCCCATCAATTATTCTATGGTCGTAAGATAAGGCAAGGTACATCATTGGTCTAATGACCACTTCACCATCAATAGCAATAGGTCGTTGAACAATGTTGTGCATACCTAAAATAGCAGATTGAGGGGGGTTAATAATTGGTGTACTCATCATTGACCCAAAAACACCACCATTAGTAATTGTAAATGTACCTCCTGTCATTTCGTCAGGAGTAATTTTACCATCTCTAGCTTTGATGGCTAAACGTTTAATGTCTCTTTCAATTTCGGCTAAACTCATTTGCTCTGCATTTCTAACCACAGGCACCATTAATCCTTTTGGAGATGATACTGCAATTCCTATATCGGCATAGTTGTGATACACCATATTATCGCCATCAATTTGTGCGTTAACGGCAGGAAATAAGTTTAATGCTTCAGTAACCGCTTTGGTAAAGAAAGACATAAACCCTAAATTAGTATCGTGGTGTTCGGCAAAAATCTTTTTATATTTTTTACGGATATCCATAATGGGTTTCATGTCCACTTCATTAAAAGTGGTAAGCATGGCCGTTTCATTTTTAACTGCAACCAAACGTTCGGCAATTTTTCTACGCAAGCGTGACATTTTTTTAGATTCGGTATCACGTGTTCCACCCCAACCTTGCGCCGATTGAGTAGAGAATCCTGCTGCCATTGCCATTACAACATCTTGTTTAGTTATTCTACCATCTTTACCTGTACCATTAATTTGATTGGCAGAGATGTTATTTTCATCCATTATTTTTTTAGCAGCAATAGAGGGATGACCTGCGGCATAAGAATCTGATTTTTTAACCGGAGCTACATTAGGAACAGTTTCCTTAGTCACTTCTTTTTTTGGTTCTTCTTTTACTTCAACTGTTTTGGTTGGTGTAGCATCAAACCCTTCAGGTTTTTTAGCAGAGGTATCTATTAAACAAACCACATCACCAACTTTAACCACATCACCTTCTTCAGCTTTAAAAGTGATAGTCCCGCTTTCTTCTGCGGGTAATTCTAAAGTAGCTTTATCCGAATCCACCTCAGCAATGGCTTGATCTTTTTCAACATAGTCTCCTTCTTCAACTAACCAAGTTGCTATTTCTACTTCCGATATCGATTCTCCCGGTGAGGGAACTTTCATTTCTAATATTGCCATATTTCAAGTTATTTAGTTATTCCCTTTCGGGAAAGTTAAGTAGTTATTTAGTTTATCAAACTCTTAACCCTAACTTTTAATTTATTAATAATTATTTATTTTTTCTGTTTTGTAACTCAAAGTTTACTTTGCTATTTTTTCAAAAAGCTCATTATATAATTTTTCTAATCGTTTTTTATGTGCTTTACTTGACCCTGTAGCTGGAGATGATGATGCAGGTCTTGCTACCACTTCCATATTAGGATTTTTTAAAGCCACAAACATATATGTCCAAGCACCCATATTTTCTGGTTCTTCTTGTGCCCAAATTACTTTTTTAGGATTATATTTTTTAAATATCTCATCTAATTGTGTTTGAGGTAAAGGGTATAATTGTTCCACTCTTACAAAAGCCGCATTTCCAATTCCTCTAGCTTTGGCTTCCTCAGAAATTTCGTAGTAAAATTTACCCGAGCATAATACTAAAGTATCTACTTTTTTAGCATCAGCAATTGGGTCATCTATCACCTCTTTATAACCTCCATTAGCTAAATCTTCTAATTTAGATGTAGCTAAAGGGTGACGCAATAAATTTTTAGGTGTAAAAACAATTAAAGGTTTTCTAAAATCTCTATGTATTTGACGTCTTAAACAATGAAAATGATTGGCGGGGGTTGAGTTGTTACAAATTTGCACATTCAAATCGGCACATTGTTGTAAAAAACGTTCAATTCTACCAGATGAATGTTCTGAACCTTGACCTTCATATCCGTGAGGAAGTAACATGGTTAATCCTGAGCCAACTCTCCATTTGTCCTCACCTGCCATAATAAATTGGTCAACCATAATTTGAGCGCCATTATAAAAATCTCCAAATTGAGCTTCCCAAATGGTTAATCCTTGTGGTGTGTTTAAAGAATAACCGTATTCAAAACCAAGTACAGCATATTCCGACAACAAAGAGTTGTAGATATAAAAGGGAGCTTGTTTTTCATCTAACAAGTTTAAAGTTACAATTTCCTCTTCAGTATCTTCAGTTTTAACAACAGCATGACGGTGAGAGAATGTTCCTCTTTCCACATCTTGCCCCGAAATTCTAACAGGATGCCCTTCTACTAATAGAGTTGCATAAGCTATCATTTCAGCCATTCCCCAATCTAAACGATCGTCTTCAATCATTTTGATGCGGTCGTTTAATAATTTTTTTATTTTTCTAAAATACGTATGACCCTCAGGTAGAGTGGCTAATTTTTTTCCTAATTCTTCAAGTACCTTAATGTTAACAGCTGTATTAGGAGAGTTTTCAAAATCAACAGCTTTTGCTTTTCTAAAGTCTGCCCATATATCTTTTAAAAAGTTCCTTACAACCGTTTTTTCATCTTTTTTAGACTCATCATATTTAACTTGTAAATCATTATAAATGTCTTTGTCTAATTGTTTACCTTCTTCAGCAGTAATTACACCTTCCGAAATTAATTGTTGTAGGTAAATGTCTTTTACGTTTGTATGTTTAGCTATTGATTTATATAATTTAGGTTGGGTAAATTTAGGTTCATCCCCCTCATTGTGACCATATTTTCTATAACCTAGTAAATCAATGGCAATATCTCGATTAAATTTTTGGCGGTAAGCCAAAGCAATTTCCATGGCTTGAATGACAGCTTCTACATCATCTCCATTAACATGAAAAACAGGGCAAAGGGTTGTTTTAAACACATCTGTACAATAAGTAGATGAACGGCCATCTAAATAATTAGTGGTAAAACCAACTTGGTTGTTAACTACAATATGGATTGTACCTCCAACTTTGTAACCATCAAGTTGAGCCATTTGCGTTACTTCATATACTATGCCTTGACCAGATATGGCGGCATCACCGTGCACAATTATTGGTAAAACTTTATTTTGGTCTTTAAGGGTGTGGTCTATTTTTGAACGCGAAATACCTTCAACCACAGGAGCTACAGCTTCTAGGTGAGAAGGGTTGGGAGCAAGGGTTAGGTGCATGTCTTTACCATTTAAAGCAGTAAAATCTGTTGAGTATCCTAAATGGTATTTTACATCTCCGTCAAAATCATCATCAGGATGAAGGGTGTCAAATTCTTTACCATCAAACTCTCCAAAAATAGATTTAACATTTTTACCAAAAATATTAACTAAGGTAGATAAACGACCACGGTGAGCCATACCAACTACTACCTCAGTAATTCCGTTTTCGGCTCCTTTTTGTACAAGTGTATCTAAACCAGGTATTAATGCTTCACCACCCTCTAAAGAAAAACGCTTTTGACCAACATATTTTTTTTGTAAAAATTGTTCAAACCCTGTGGCTTCATTTAATTTACGTAAAATTCTAATTTTTTCTTCTTTAGAATATTTTGGTCTGTTATTAAGTTCTATTTTTTCTCTAAACCACTGAATTCTCTCTGGCTCGCGCATATATACATACTCAATACCAATAGAACGACAGTAGGTTTCCTCTAAATGATGAATAATTTTTTCTAAAGTAGCTGGTCCAATTCCAATTTCATCTCCAGCTTGAAAAATAGTGTTTAAATCGGATTGTTCTAAACCAAAGTTTTCAATATCTAAAGTTGGTTTGTAAGTTCGTCTTTCTCTAACAGGATTGGTGTGTGTAAAAAGGTGTCCTCTAGAACGATAACCATTTATCAAATTAATTACCCTAAATTCTTTTTGAACATTCTCTGGAATTACACCTTCTTCAAAGTTGGTTGAGGCAAATTCAAATCCCTCAAAAAATTTAACCCATTCTTGGTCTATTGAATTTGGGTCTTGTTTGTATCTGTTATACAAATCGTCAATGGCGTTTACATCTGCATTGCCGATAAATGAAAATTTATCCATTATTTTTTTGTTGTCTATTTATAGAAATACAAATGTAAAAAAATATAAAGATTAACTCGCAAAGATTTATAATAATTTAATAATGCATTTATATTTGGAATCAATCCCGTCCTAAACGTTTTTTGAAATAATAACTAAAGTCTTGATTTTATTTAG
>CAYQRJ010000213.1:0-5180 GCA_964419855.1 uncultured Crocinitomix sp. | reverse complement strand
TACTACAAATTTTAATGAGTGGAAAAAACAACGGTAATTTTAAATTATATTTTATAGATAAAGTTAAACATTATTACAAGAGCAATTAGTAAAATAAAGCCTACAACGGCAACTTTAAACAACACATTTACTTTATTATTTTCAAAAATTATTTTCAACTCTGTTTGGTTTGAAGTCAACTTTACAGCTAAATAATTAGTAGATATCAATTTTGGGGTTAATAGTTGCCCATTTTCATAAAAATTCCAATACTTATAAGCATTATGATTAAACAAAACATAGTTGTTTTTTGCATTCTTGATCTCAAAATCAAATTCGTTAGGTGATGTAAATGTAGATACAATATCATTTGTTAATTGAGATTTATAAAAAGAAGTATCTACTTTGTTATTTTTAAAATCAGAAAAAACAGCAATAAACGGATAATTACTTAATATATCAAAATCGCCATTTTCTTTAGCATTTCTATATTTTTGAGTTTGAAAAGGATTAGCTCCCATCATCATAGGATATTTATTATATGCAAATCTGTTTAACCATAAAGGAGGAGCAGTTTTTTCAAACATTTTATAACTGTCTTTTATTTTTATTTGTTGATTAATTAAAGGATATCCTTCTGGTATTTCAGCTATTGCCTTATCAACATCTTTAGGATTAACATTTGTACTTACAAAAAGTGGATTTAAAATCCAAGTATGTAGAATTAAATCAATAGATATAAGTGTTAACACAATAGGCGAAAAATACTTTGGCTTTTTCCAAGACAAAACAATAAACAAAAGACCTAAAACAATCAAAATTATTAAATCAATATGCAACATTTCTTTTATACCCAGCGATTTTAGTGTTTCATCATAATTTGAAAAAACAGCATTCAAATCAACTCTTTTTGTAAAAAACAACAATATTAAACTAACACTAATAAAACCACCTATCCACCAACTAAACTTTTGCCTTAATTTTTTATTGTCTTTAATTAAATCAATACTTAACAAAGATATTAATATGAAGTTTAAAATAAAAAATATTCTGAATAAAGAAGGAAACCTAAATCTATCTATAAATGGAACAATATGATATAAAAGTTTATGAAGTGGCAATTGAATAGCAAGCGATACAAATAAAAAGAAAATAGCAACAGCAAACAACACTTTTCCTACTTTATAAAATTTGTGTTTTCTTCCGTAAATCAAGTAAAATATAGGTAAAATCGAAAATAAAAATCCTATATAACTATCGTTTACCATACGGTAAGTTTGCCATATATCATTTTCTACTGATGTAACAGACGGAACAATCAATGACAAATAAGATGCCCAAGAATTTGATCCTGATGCAGCTCCGTAACCTTCATATCCGTAGGATAGTTTTTGTCGTGTTGCGCCTTCAAAAAAATCGGTTGTAGTGTAAAAAACTATAGCATAAACAGACAAAAATAAAACGATTAAAATAGGTATTATTTTTCCTAATTTCATCAATTTTTCTTTATGTTTTGATGTAACATATTTGTACAAATAGATTGCAAAAATAATGAAACAAATATATGTTATAACTATGGTATTACCAGGGTATCCACCAGTCATTAACAAATAATAAAACAACACCAAATTAACACCATATCTCCAACTGGGTTGTTGTAAAAACTTAATTAAAAAGTAAAATACAAAGGTCATCCAAGCTCCTGCGGTAACATAACCAAAATGTGAAGCTTGAGAAACAAATACACCACATAACATATAAGCAATGGCTCCCGATATTCTTGTGACTTTATTTAAACCAACAAATAAAGATGAGAGTTTGTAAAATCCTATACCAGCTATGAGTAAATCAAACAGATACTCATATTGCATCATTCGCATATTGTAACCGAAAACTAATGATATAAACCAACTTACAGGATACCAAGTCTCATACTGTCCCATTTGAGGAAACCCATTATTGATGTATGGATTCCATAAAGGTAAATAACCACTGTTAATGGTTTGAGACAATTGATAACGCCACGGTAAATTGAGTAGTGTAATGTCCCAAATCATTTTTCGACTATGGGTAAACAAAAGCGGAAACGCTAAAAACAATACCACCAATAATAGAAAATAAACCCAGTATTTTTTTAGTAGGATTCTCATCAAAAATTAATGGCTTTGATCTAATTTTTTAACCATTGTTAAAATAGTGGCTATCCCTACTGTTTCGCCTTCTTGGTCATAAATATCAACTAAAAATTTAACAATCCCTTTAGCAATATCATCTTCTGAACGTTTTTCTTGATTAATTTTTTCTTTAACTGTAAATCTAACACCAATGGTTGTTCCAGGATAAACAGGTTTAGTAAATCTACATTCATCAATACCATAATTTAATAAAACTGGACCTTTTTTAGGGTCAACAAACAAGCCGGCTGCTTTAGATAGCAAAAAGTATCCATGAGCTACACGCTCTTCAAAAATAGTTCCATCTAAAGAGGTGGCATCCATGTGTGCATAAAAATTATCGCCACTTACATTAGCAAAATTGGTAATATCAGCTTCTGTTACGGTATGTTTATGTGTAAAAACCGTTTCACCAACGTGTAATTCTTCAAAATGTTTTCTAAATACATGAGGCATGGCTTCTGGTTGGTCTGCCCCTACTTGAAATTGCTGAGTAATAGCTGTAATGGTTTGTGGATGCCCTTGAATGGCTGTTCGTTGCATATAATGTAAAACACCACGTTTACCTCCCATTTCTTCTCCTCCACCTGCTCTACCAGGTCCACCATGTGTTAGCATTGGCATTGGAGAACCATGTCCTGTTGATTCTTTAGCACATCTTTCGTTTAATACTAAAATTCTACCATGCATTGATGACGCTTTAACTACGTATTCTGTAGCTATTTTATCATCTGCTGTAATAATTGATGACACCAATGAACCTTTACCCATTTTAGCCAATTTAATGGCGTCCTCTAAATCCTTATAAGGCATAATGGTTGATACTGGACCAAAGCATTCTACATCATGCACTTTTGTTTTTTCGTAAGGGTCATCATTTCTAAATAAAATAGGTGAACAAAACGCCCCTTTATTTTTATCTGCTCCTACTACATCAAATTCATCTAAATCACCAAACACTACATTTTGTTCTTGCATTAAAATGGATAAATTTTCTTTTAATCTTTCTACTTGTAAAGGCGTTGCTAACGCTCCCATTCTAACTGTTTCGTCTGAAGGGTCACCAATTACAGTTTTGGATAATCGTTTAGATAATGCTTCTTGCACATCATCCATTAATTCTTCTGGTACAATAATTCTACGAACAGCCGTACATTTTTGCCCTGCTTTAACGGTCATTTCTCTGTGCACCTCTTTTATAAAAATATCAAATTCTGGTGTTCCCGGCACTGCATCTTTTCCTAAAATTGAAGCATTTAACGAATCTGCCTCCATATTAAAAGGCACTGAATTTTCAACAATATTAGGCAAAGATTTAAGCATTTTACCTGTTTTAGCTGACCCAGTAAATGTTACTACATCTTGGTTAGTCACCACATCTAAAATACCATGTCCTTTTCCTGACACCAATTGTAAAGCTCCTTCTGGTAATATTTTAGAATCCACAATGGCTCTTACCATTAATTCTGTTAAATAAGAGGTATATTCTGAGGGTTTAACAATAGCTGGTACCCCCGCCATAAAATTAACTGCAATTTTTTCTAACATTCCCCAAATAGGAAAGTTAAATGCATTGATATGAATGGCGACTCCTTCTTTTGGCACCATAATATGATGACCTATAAAACTCCCTCCTTTAGATAAAGGAACAGCATCACCATCTACATAATAGGGTAAATCAGGAAATTGACGTCTTAAAGAAGCGTTGGCAAATAAGTTTCCTATTCCACCTTCAATATCAATCCAAGAATCAATTTTTGTAGCACCAGTGGCGGCACTTAATTTGTAAAAATCTTTTTTAATAGACAACAAGTGCAAAGCTAATTCTTTTAACATCAACCCACGTTCTTGAAAAGTCATTTTTCTTAGAGCTTCACCACCTTTTTCAATGGCATATTCTCTTATAGCTTTATAATCTAATCCTTTAGAAGATACCTCACTAATTTTTTCACCTGTTATGGCATTAAAATGTTCGGTTTCTACACCTTCACCACTCACCCATTTTCCTAAAACATAATTTTGTATTGTTGTCATATCTAATTTTAATTTGAGGGATAAAAATAAACAATTTAACGATATATCCTTATAAGAAATTAAATTTTTATTTTAAAAAGAAATTAAAATTATTATATTTGCTATAAAAGATATATAAGGTAATGGCTTTATTAAATTGTTAGCGGTCAGCACGAAATAAATGATAGAACTAAACGAAATAGAATCTAAATACTTGAATTTAATGGAAGATAAGATTTCTGTTAAAGAGTTTGAAAATTGGGTCTATAAGTCGAATTGGTTAGAAGCCGAACTAACAGAAGATGAATACATTGATTTAATAAGTTTGAATTACAAAGTTTCGAGTGCTAAATATGAAATAGGAAAAGTCTTAAAAAAGAAATTTGATGAAGGAAAACTTGAAACTGTAAAAATGCTCAACCTCCTAAATTCTATAATTGAACGAGACGGAAAAGAAGGAGAATCCTTGACAATAATGTATGACCTATACTGCAAAGGTTACTACTTCTTGGAAGATTTAGGATTGGGAATTGGATTGCATATAGAAGTACCTCACAAATTTGGTGTTGAATATTATCACGAACTAAATGACGAGAAAAAGAAAGAATTAGTGGATAGTGTTTATCCATCCGCAAAAATACTTGCGAAAGAATTGAAGAATTGGTTATTACTGGGTGATTTGAAATTAACAGGAAAACGAGAACCAGAATTAAATAGGTGGCAGTATATTGACAATCGAACACCGGAAGATAAAAAATCAAGAGTTTGGAAAGTTTCGGACATTGACAAAAAAACAGGCAAAATAAGGTCAAAGAAAAATCTACTTATGAATAATAATGGAAACTTTAAAACGGAAAAAGAAGATACAGGATCTTGGATAGAACGAATATTTAAAAAGGAAAAGCCGAACCGCTAACAATGTATATCAAATCATAGCACCCTATCGGGATGCTACGCTTGATATACTAAGCGTTACCTGCAAGTATGAAAAAAATAAAACTCATATTAATAATT
>CAYQRJ010000212.1:0-5188 GCA_964419855.1 uncultured Crocinitomix sp. | reverse complement strand
ATGGTTGGATAGCAGATTACCCTGACCCATCTAACTTCATTGAACAATTTCATAGTAAACATATTATTAAAGGAAAAAAATCTTCAATTAATCATAACAGATATTCAAATCCAGAATTTGATAAATATATAGATATGGCTATGTCTGAAACCAATGAGGAGAAAAGAATGAAATTTTATGCAAAAGCTGAAAGTATTTTAATTGATGATGCGGCTGTAATTCCAATTTATTATGCTGATGAAATTAGATTAGTAAGTCCACTTCTTAAAAATTTCCCAATTAATGAAATAGAATATAGAGATTATTCAGTGTGTTATTTTGTTACACCTAAAGAGAAAAAAAATGTTAGGGTGTATGATAATTTAGAACAAGAATAAAAACAGTGAATAAAAACCTGTTTTATATTGTTGATGCAGGCAGCACAAAAATAGACTTAGCAATTGTTGAAGGTGATTTAGTAACAATAAAATCATATTCGGGCTTTAACCCAAATCATTCTGGTTTTAAAGTCTTGTCTGAAATTAATGACATTATAAATAAAAAATATCCTGTTTATTTTTACGGTAGTGGGTTGTCATCATCAAAAAATCAAATACTTGTTAAGCAAAAAATTACAGCTAATCACATTAATGTTTATAGTGATGTTTTAGGAACAGCAAGAGCTTTGTTGAAACAAAAAAAAGGAATAATTGCAATTCTAGGAACAGGAGGTGTAGCTGCTTATTATGACGGAAAAAGCATACAGCAAACTAAAGGTGGGTATGGTTACTTAATTGATGATGTTGGGGGTGGGGTAGAACTTGCAAAATCAGTAGTCTCAAAATGGCTTAATAACGAATTGTCAGAGCAAACTTCAAAAAAAATTAGTGAATATTTTAACTCTAATCCAAATACTTTTATCCACGATTTTTATAAAAAAAATAATCAACAAAAATATTTAGCAGGACTTTGTGAAATTTTAATTCCATTAGCTAAAAATGATAATAATTTAACAGAGTCTATTGTAAATTATTTTGATTTATTTATTGAAAAACATATACTTAAACTGACAAAACAATATCAAATGACGACCATAAATTTTTCGGGTTCAATTGCTTATAATTATAAAAATTATTTGAATAAATCTTTAAGTCATTTTCAGTTAGTATCAGGAGAAATTATCTCAAAACCCATTTATAATTTAATTGATTTCCATAAAACTAAAAATAATAATCTATTTTAAAACCTTATTGGTCTAAAAAAAAAACTAATTAGTATAATTTGTTTTTTTTATTAAAAAATTATCCCCATATTGCACTTACAAACTATAATATGGAACCACTAAGAATTCAAGCAACTGTTAAAACACCTGAGGTATTATTTGACCCAACAAATGAAGTGTTTGAAATCAAAGGTAAATCTGTACCTGAAGATGCAGAAGAATTTTATCATGAAGTGCTTCAGTGGGTTGAAGATTACGTATCCAATCCAAGCGAAAAAACTGTTTTTAAAATAGATTTAGAATATTTTAATATCTCTTCCTCAAAACGTATTTTATTTTTGTTCTACAAACTTAACGAACTTAAAGAAAAAGGTAAAGACATTAAAATTGTATGGTATTATAATGAAAATGATGAAGATATGTTTGAAGTAGGACAGGATTATGCTTTTATGGTTAAAATTCCTTTTGAGTTTGTTAGTTATTCTTTAGAAGATAGAAAATACTAATCTATAATTATATTTTTCTTTGACTTATCAGTAAAATGTATGTTAAGTATTTTACAATTTTGTTAATATTTATTAATTTATCAATTAAAATACTTTAAATCTGTTTTTTATTCAAAATTTAGTTATTATTTTTGCGCTCTATATTAAAGATTGTATAAATAATAATTAATGGAAAATAATAGCAATACATTAGCAAAAGTAGCTTTAGGGATAAGTGTAATTTTAATGATTTTAGTTATCATTTTATTTACAAAATTACCTTCAACATCAAGTTCTGATACAACTGATGTGCAAACAGAAAAAGGAGATTCATTGTCAAAAGTTGAAAATGTAGTTGTAAATCCACCAACAATCAATGTTGCTTTCTTTAATATGGATTCTTTAGGGGCTAAACTAGATTTATTTAAAGAAATTGAGTCAGGAATAAACAAAGCCACCAAAGATGCAGAACGTAAAATGAAAAATAAACAAGCCGAAATAACAGCTTGGGAAAAAAAATGGGCTAGTAAAGGTCAATTGTTGAGCACAGAGCAAGAACAATATATGAAAGAAGCTCAGAAAATGCAAAATGACGCCATGGGGTTTGAGCAAAGAGTTCAAATGGAATTAGCCCAAAAACAAGATGAATTAATGTTGACTTATGCCACTAGAGTTTCAAATCATTGCAAAGAATTTGCTCAAGAAAAAGGTTATGATGCAATTTTAGCATACACATTTGGACAAAATGTATGGTATTACAATCCTGCTTTAGATATCACTAATCAATTAGCCGAAAAAATGAATGCAGCTTTTGCTGAATCTACTGGTAAAGTTGATGATGAACAAGATAAAGATTCTGAAAAGTAATTTTTAATGCAAGTTGCTCAAAAAACTAAAGAAAATAACATAGCGGAACATGTGCTGTATATGTTCCAAATTGAAGACTTAATCAGAGCAAATAACTTTGATTTAGATACCATTTCCAATACCATTTTAGAACCTCAAATTAAAGATAAAGATTTATTAAAATCTTACCAAAATTGGTATAAAGATTTAATAAAAAAAATGAAATTAGAAGGAGTTAAAGATACTGGGCACACCTCTGACATTAATGAAATACTAATGGAGTTATTAATGTTGCACGATACACTTTTAAACATTTTAAAAGACAAAAAATATGCTGAGGTTTACGAAAAAGCATTACCTGCTTTAAAAGACTTTCAACAAAAATCAAACGGGGCAAATATTAACATTATAGAGGTTGCATTTAATGCCTTGTACAGTAAACTCATTTTAAGTTTAAAAGGACAAAAATTTACACCTGCAACTCAAGAGGCATTCAAATCTATTTCAAATTTAGTAGCTCATTTAGCAGCTTACTACAAAAAAATGAAAAATGGAGAGCTAGTCCCCA
Organism: uncultured Crocinitomix sp.; assembly: GCA_964419855.1. Lineage (GTDB taxonomy): Bacteria > Bacteroidota > Bacteroidia > Flavobacteriales_D > Crocinitomicaceae > Putridiphycobacter. The sequence goes on along the minus strand of CAYQRJ010000212.1, from coordinate 2,088 downwards.
ATCAAATTAATTTGAATTAATTTTACCTTTCTAATCTTCACAAACTTTTTTTAGGTTGTCTGCCATATAATTAAATAAATTGGTAAGTGGTTTAACCACCATCATTTTTAAAAAGGCATTAATTTCTCCTTCAAAATTTAAAAAAGCCTCTGTAGTTTGCTCATCAATTTGATTAAAAGTAACCACTAAAGTAAACGGAAAAGGTGTTTTTTCTCCAGACAAAATATTGATGGTAGAGTAGGGCGTTGTACTTTTTTTAACTAAGGGAATAACGGCTGCATTTTGTATTTTAAAAGAACACTGATTCTCATCAGACTGCCAATCGGTGATTTTATCTTGAGGTAATAACTGTTTAATGTTATTAAAATCGTTCATAAAATTAAATACAAACTCAGTTGGTTTATTAATAATAACGTGATTACTTTCAATTTTTGTAGATGCCATAAGTTGTTTTATTTATTCCATGTTTCAGGAGAGGTTCTCCAGTTAGTTAAAGATTCTATATTATTTTTGGTTACATAATTTTGTTCTACAGCCTTTTCAATTAAATGGGTGTAGTTAGACAAAGTAAAATAATTACACTTGGCATGTTTAAAGTTTTGTTTTGCCTGTTCAAACTCATAAGTAAAAATTGCCCCTAACCCTTTTATTTTTAAACCGCCGTTACGCAAAGCTTCAACCGCTTTTAAGCTACTTCCACCTGTAGAGATTAAATCTTCAATCACCACAACATTTTGTCCCTCTTCATAATGTCCTTCAATTTGATTTTGCATACCGTGTGCTTTAGCAGAAGACCTAACATAAATAAAGGGTAAATTCATTTCTTGCGCAATTAAAGCTCCAATAGCAATACCTCCAGTGGCTACACCTGCAATAATATCTGGCTTGCCATATTGCTTTTCAATACATTCTACAAACGCTTGTCTAATGTAGGTTCTTACAGCAGGATAAGACAAAATTTTACGGTTGTCGCAGTAAATTGGAGATAACCATCCGCTCGACCACTGAAAAGGTTTTGAAGGATTTAACTTAACAGCCTTGATTTGTAACAAAAAATCTGCTACCTTTAACGCCTTATCTTTATCTAAAATCATAAATGCAAATGTATAAAGTTTTTATTGAAAATAAAGCGGTAATTTTTAAAATTAATCCACAACTTAAAAACAAACAGGTTTTATCTAAAAAACAAGTGTGGAAAAAAATTAAATGGATATTAAAAACTGATTTGGACGGAATCGTTTTTGAAATTAAATCTAAACAACAATTTTGGGATATATTTGATGAATACATCTATATTAAAGCGGCAGGAGGAATTGTACAACGAAAAAATAAATTTTTGTTTATTAAACGAAATGGCGTGTGGGATATTCCTAAAGGAAAACTAGAAAAAGGTGAAAAAGTAAAAGAAGCAGCTGTAAGAGAAATTGTAGAGGAGTGTAACGTAAATCCCCCAAAAATTAAATGCCATTTACTTAATACTTTTCACATTTATAAAATGAATGGTAGAAAATATTTAAAAAAGACCTATTGGTATTGGATGAAAGCAAATAAAAACGATAAAAAGCTTAAACCTCAAAAAGAAGAAGGAATTACAAAAGTTAAGTTTTTTAAGCCCTCAAAATTTGATAAAATTAAAGCAAATACATACAAATCTATTGTTGAGGTGATTAATGAACTTGAAAAACAGTTGCCTAATTAATTACGAATAAGCCAATTACGAATTACGTATATCCAATTACGTATATCCAATTACGAATTATGAATTATGAATAATCAATACCTAAAAAATAAAAATTGTATCGAGAACACGCTACGGAGTCAAAAATCCGCTATGTTCTCGATACAATTTTAAAGTAAATACTAACGTATTTCCTCTAAAACCACTCGAACTGACGCTAGACTATTTAAAATAATTTGGTTATGTCATAGAAATCGAACTGATGCTAGACTACACAACTATCCCAACAACCAATAGCTCAATAACCATTTACGAATAACCAAATTACGAATTACGAATAACCTAATAACTATTGAGGAACTCAATAACCAATAAAACACTAAACAAAAAACATTAAACTTTAAATAATG
>CAYQRJ010000211.1:0-5201 GCA_964419855.1 uncultured Crocinitomix sp. | reverse complement strand
TATTTTAATTTAATATTATGATAACAGAAGAAAAGTTAATGAAAGAATGGAGTGATAAAAGGAGTAACTTTATACAAGACGGCATTGTATGTCCAACTAAATACTATAATAATAAAATTAAAGTGTTGTACATTTTAAAAGAAGTTAATGGAAAAAAAGGAAAATGGGATTTTTTATCTTTCTTACGAAATGGAGGGCACTGGAAAACTTGGAATAACATTGTACGTTGGCAATATGGTTTTGAAAATATAGATGGTTATGAAAACAACAATTATAACGATATTGAAAAAGTGTACAATCATAAAAGAAAAAACTACCTCCAAAAAGTTGCAATTATAAATCTTAAAAAAGAACCAGGAGGTAGCAGTTCAAACATGAAAGAAATAGAACAATATTGTGAAGAAGATAAAGAATTAATCCAAAAACAAATAGAACTTTACGAACCTAATATTATTATTGGTTGTGGTGTAGGATACCTTATTAAAAGTAAAAATTTATTGAAAAATTTATCAGAATGGAAAGTCACAAGTAATAATGTAAAATATGCTATTAACAATAACAATCTGATAGTTATTAGATATTATCATCCTCAAGTAAGAAAAAGCAAGAAAGATTTGTACAATAATTTAATGATTGCCTACAAAGAAATAAAGAATTGTAAAAAAGAAAATCAATCAGACAACAATTGTTTTTGAGTATTATGAACTAATGTTAATTTTAAACAACATCTTATTTCCAGCCGCCAAAAAGAAAAAAAGAAAGACTTAAACACCATAATTCCAAGCCAAACCAAAAGACCAATAAGTTACCTGTCTTTCTTTTTTATTATCAAATGAATACACAAAATATGTATGGTTAATTTGAGAATTAAAGCTTAAATGCGACCCTAAATAATACTGATATTTAACACCACTTAGTACACCAAAATCAAATAGAGTTTTATGCTTGTAAACTGGAATATTTTCTGTTGATGTTGATTTTAATCCATCAAAATATACATTTTTCCCAAACCTAAATTTTAAACCAGTTGTAATAAATAAATGATGCTTATTTTTAGTAATTATTTTGTATAAATATTGATTTTTGAAATTGATAAAATTTCTTATAACATAATGACCTAGTGTCATTTCATAAAAATGCTTTAAATTATATTTATAAACCATATCTAATGACAAAGCCCAAAAATGTTTTTCATTGAGTTGTTTTTGATAACCAACACTTAAAGGATTTAAAATAATTGGTTCGTCTTTTGATTCAAATCTTCTTTTTATTCTTTTTACTTGAATTACTGGTTCATTATCATAAAAATAATAAAGCCCTGTCCTTAAAAACACACTTTTTTGAGTATAATAGTTTTGACAATATCCTTTATTGGTTATTATAATTATAAAAATTAATGCAATTTTAATGCTTGGTATTTTCATCTTGATAATTTCCTCCATAATTATATGCTACCCCAAAAGACAAAAAACTTACACTACGAGATGGACCATAATCTACAGGGTTATAAGGGTCTTTCGTGCTGTATGTATATGCGTAAAATGTATGATTAAAATCTATATTTAAACTATAATGTTTATTAAAATATAATTGATATTTTACACCACCCAAAACCCCTATATCTGCTAATGTTTTATTAAAAAAATAGGTTTCATACAACTCATTTCCATTATAAAAATGTCCTGTAGGAAAAATACCATACAAATAATTTTCTTCACCACCTCTAATTACTAACCCACCAGTTAAAAAAAGAAGATGTCTATTTTTAAGTATGATATTTTGTAAATATTGTATTTTTAAATCAATGAAACTTCTTTGAGTATAATGACCTCTTGTCATTTCAGAAAAATCTTTCAAATTTGCACGCTCTAATAAATCTATTGAAACAGACCAAAATTGTTTTGAAGTAGCTTGTTTTTGAAAGCCAATACTAAAAGAACTTGGATAAAACCTAATTAAAGGTTGAGTAGGTGCGCGTTTTTTAAAATTTTTCAATTGCAATATTGGCTCATTATCATAAAATGAATAAAATGCACTTCTTATATAGAAACTTTTTTGAGTTTGATAGGTTTGAGAAAACAAAACCTTAGCAACTAATAGAGTTGCTAAGGTTAAAGTAATATGTTTCAATCTAAACATTATTGTTTAATTATTTTTTTTCTTACCGTTGTGTTTTCATCTTTTAATTCAACAATATAAACACCTCTTGATAAATCAGGTAATGAAACAGTGGCATTTGATGTGTAAATTTGATTTGAATATACTAATTTTCCAGTGATATTAAATAATTTTATGGTGAAATTTTGAGATTTCTTGAAATTTACTGTAATATTATTAGAAAATGGATTGGGATATACGCTAACTTCATCAAGTGAAATAGTATTTGTTTTCAAAACTTCAGTACATGTACTTTGTGTCCCAACACCAGCTGCATACCACGCATTTGCTGTTTCATAATGTTGTAGACTACATTCACCAAAAAGTAACCACGCTGCAGTTACGACCATTTGTCTTGCATCATTACCTAGATTAAAATGCTAATGCAAGTTTTAGTTTAAAAAATATTTCCTTGATTTATTGGTATTTTTAAAAAAAAGAAAGACTTAAAATTTAATCCCTACCTTTGCAGTTATAAATATAATTAACTGTGACTTTTAAAGACTTAAATTTAAACACCCCTTTGCAAAACGCCCTTGAGGATTTGGGGTATATATACCCTACCCCTATTCAAGAACAAGCTTTACCTATTATTACAAGCGGAAAAGATGTAGTGGGCATTGCTCAAACAGGAACTGGTAAAACATTCGCTTATTTGTTACCTATTTTAAAATCTTTAAAATATTCAGAGCAAAGACACCCAAGGGTATTAATTGTGGTGCCTACCAGAGAATTAGTGGTACAAGTAGTAAACGAAATAGAAAAACTAACAAAATATATTACTTGTAGATACGCTGGTATTTATGGCGGAACAAACATCAACACACAAAAACAATTGGTATATAATGGATTAGATATTTTAGTTGCTACTCCTGGTAGGTTGTTGGATTTAACACTAGATAAAAATTTAAGATTAAAAGCCATTCAAAAGTTAGTGATTGATGAAGTAGATGAAATGCTAAATCTTGGGTTTAGAACCCAGCTAATTAATGTGTTGGATTTATTGCCTCACAAAAGACAAAATTTATTATTTTCTGCCACACTAACTGATGATGTAAACACCATTATACAAGAATTTTTTAATCACCCTGTTACTATTGAAATTGCCCCAACAGGTACACCTTTAGATTTAATTATTCAACAGGCTTATCACGTGCCTAACTTTTACACAAAAGTTAATTTATTAGAGCATCTTTTAAAAGATGAAAACTTTAAAAAAGTTTTAATTTTTGTTGAAAGTAAAAAATTAGCCGATAGACTTGCGGAACATTTAGAAAAAACTTTTGCGGATCAAATGGGCGTTATTCATTCTAACAAATCGCAAAACCAAAGGTTAAATTCAATTAAGAAATTTGAAAACGGAGAAAACAGAATATTAATTGCCACCGAATTAATTGCTCGGGGAATCGATATTTTGGATGTAACTCACGTTATTAATTTTGACACCCCTAAAATACCCGAAAATTACATACACAGAATTGGTAGAACAGGTAGAGCAGATAAAGCAGGTGTTGCCATTACGTTTATTAATGAAGTTGAAGAAGAGTATCAGCAAGGGATTGAGGAATTAATGAAAATGGAAATCCCTTTAAAAGAAATTCCGGCAGAAGTTGAAATATCAGCTAAATTTACAGATGATGAACGTCCAAATTTAATGGATAAAAATTATCTTAAAACAACAAAAATTAAAAGCAAAGGTGCTTTTCACGATAAAAAAGATAAGAATAAAAAACAAAATATGGGTGGCTCTTATAAACGTAAAGTCAAAGCCAAATATAAAAAACCCCAAACTAGATCGGCAAAAAGTAAAAAATAGATTTATTTATCTGAAATTGCAAAAGGTATAATACTATCAATCTCTAAACCATACGCTTTAATCACCGATTCATTTATGTTTTTGCTATTGGTAATTAATTTAAGATTTGTGGCGTTTAAACCCCTTAAAATTTGTGCGCCAACACCATAATCTTTTGAATCTACTTTACGTTTTTGGTGACCTTTATCGTAAGCTTTTAAATTTTCAATGAAACTTTCTTGCTTTTCGCCTTGTTGCATAAACAACAAAACACCTTTTCCTTCTTTTTCAATCATTTGTAAAGCCGTACTAATATTTGATTGCACATCAGAACGGATGGCATCTAATAAATTATGTGAAAACATTGAAGATTCAACCCTAACTAAAATGGGATCGTTATTTTTCCAGTTACCCTTATACAAAACAATGTGTTCCTCACCAGTTGTTGTTTCTTTATAAGCGGCTAATTTAAAATCGCCCCAAATGGTAGGAAAATCAACCTCTAACATTTTTTCAATTAGTGATTCATGTTTTAAGCGATAAGCTATTAAATCGGCAATAGAAATTAATTTTAAATCAAATTTTTTGGCTACTTTAATTAGTTGAGGTAAACGCGCCATAGAGCCGTCTTCATTTAAAATTTCAACTAAAATTCCTGCTGGTTTTAAACCTGCCATTCGAGCCAAATCAACACCAGCCTCTGTGTGTCCAGCTCGTCTTAACACCCCTCCTTTTTTTGCTTTTAAAGGAAAAATGTGTCCAGGACGACCTAAATCTTCTGGTTTTGTTTCTTTTTCTGTTAACGCTTTAATGGTTTTAGCCCTGTCAAAAGCAGAAATTCCAGTTGTACAACCCTGTCCTTTTAAATCAACCGACACCGTAAATTGTGTATTGTGCAACACAGTATTATCTTGCACCATCATAAATAAATCCAACTCATCACAACGCTCAGCAGTTAAAGGGGCACAAATCAGCCCTCTACCATGAGTTGCCATAAAATTAATCATTTCTGGTGTTGCCATTTCTGCAGCGGCTATAAAATCGCCTTCATTCTCTCTGTCCTCATCATCAACTACAATAATAATTTTACCGTTTTTGATGTCCTCAATAGCATCTTCTATCTTATTTAATTTAAAAGCCATAATCTTTAATTAAGACTGCAAAAATACAGTTTATTTTTGGTTAACCCACATTAGGAGAGTTTTAAATGATGAATAACTAACAAGAAATGATAAAGGGAAAAGTTTTG
>CAYQRJ010000210.1:0-5228 GCA_964419855.1 uncultured Crocinitomix sp. | reverse complement strand
TCAAATCCGTAATGTTTAAAGGTAATGGTGTCTAATTGAGATAAATCAACTTTAAATTCGTAATCACCATTTTGGTTTGTTTTTAAATAATAATTATCAAGTTGATGACCATAAATAATAATGGCTCCTTTAATTCCTTCATTGTCCTCATCAACTATTTTACCTTTTACTGTAATGGTTTGCGAAAATCCAATCAGATTAATGAATATAAATGCTATAAAAAGAAGTTTATTTATCATACTTAATTGATGCAAATCAAAAATAATTCCATAAAAATACTTAAATTTAATTTTTAATTGATGCTAATTGATTTTAATGTTCTAATTTTATTCTTTTTTAATTTAACCAACTAAAATTATAATGAACATTACAACTTGGAACGTTAACGGTATTAGAGCCATTTTAAATAAAGATTTTAAAGCGTCTTTAATAAAAATTAACGCTGATGTGATTTGTTTGCAAGAAACCAAAGCACAAGATCATCAAGTAAAAGAGGTGTTGTCTGATTTATCAGATTACAATTTATATACTTATTCAGCTCAAAAAAAAGGCTATTCTGGAACTGCAATTTTATCAAAAATAGAACCTTTAAACGTTATTAAAGGGATGGGAGAATTTGTAGAAGCTGATATAGAAATTGATAAGGAGGGTAGGGTACTAACTGCTGAGTTTGATGATTATTTTTTGGTTAATGTTTATGTACCTAATGCAGGGCAGGGATTAAAAAGAATAGATTATAAAGCCCAATGGAATAAAGTGTTTTTAGATTTTTTATTGGTTTTACAAAGTAAAAAAAATGTAATTGTTTGTGGAGATTTTAATGTAGCTCATCAAGCTATTGATTTAAAGAATGATAAATCAAATTATAATAAAACGGCAGGTTATACTCAAATTGAAATTGATGCAATGACCAAGATGTTAAACTCGGGGTTTATTGATATTTACAGGGTTTTAAATCCAACCAAAGAGGAATATACCTATTGGAGTTATAGGTTTAAAGCCCGAGAAAGAAATACAGGCTGGCGAATTGATTATTTTTTAATTTCGGAGGGTTTAAAAAATAGGGTTAAAGAGGTTAAAATTCTTAACCAATTTTTTGGGTCAGATCATTGCCCAGTTTCTTTATTTTTAGACTAATATACATCATTTAATTTTTAATAATGACACACATTAAAGCCACTTACCAACAGCACATAATAGATAATGAAAAATTACTTCAAAACGTAAAAAAACAACTCTTTTTATCATCAATGATACGTTTGATTTCTTTTGTTGTCACATTTTATATTGTCATCACTTTTTTTAATCATACCACACTAATTATTTCGGTAATTGTTGCTTGGGTGGTGTTGTTTTTTTTGATGCTATCCAAACATTCTAATTTACAAAACAAAAAAAAGTATTTGCTAGGCATTATTTTACTAAATCAAAACGAAATTAAGGCTTTAAATAATGATTTATCAGCGTTTTATAATGGAGAGGTGTATAAAAACCCTTTACATCATTTTAGTTATGATATTGATTTGTTTGGTGAACATTCATTTTTTCATCACCTTAACCGAACCAACAGAAAAGAAAGCGAACAAATGCTGGCAAAATTATTAACATCAAACAATATTAAAAATGTTAAAGAAAAACAAACATCTATTAAAGAATTATCTGAGCTTTTAAAATGGCGACAAAATTTTACGGTTAGCACCAGTTTAATTGAATCAAAAGTGTCCTCAAAAGCTATTTTTGAATGGTTAAATCATTATAAGCCTTTCATTTCAAAAGTTATTCATTTTTTATCAATTATTTTCCCATTTATTTCTTTAATAGTTTTTGGTGTTTATTTTTTAGGATATATTCCTGAGAAATATTTGTTGTTTTTACTTTTAACAGGTTTAGGTATTACATCTATTCACTTAAAACAAATTAATTTATTATCACAACACGCCTCTGAGTTTAAAGATATAATGAGTCAATATGCAAGGTTATTAATAGAAATTGAAAATCAAACATTTGAATCTGATTTATTACGAGAAAAACAAAACCAAATACTTGACAGAAAAGGTGAAAAAGCATCAACTGTACTTAAAGAATTTTCAAAATACATAGATGCTTTAGACCAACGTAATAATTTGTTATTTGGCTTTATAGGTAATGGCTATTTACTATGGGATTTTAAGCAAGTTTATAAAATTGAACAATGGATTGAAAAACATCAACAAGATGTTAAGCAATGGTTTGATGTTATAGAATTTTTTGATGCGTTTAACAGTTTAGCCAATTTTGCCTACAATCATCCAACATTTGTGTATCCTATTATTTCAAATACAGCTGTTATTGAAGCTAAAGGACTTGGGCATTTTATGATAGATAAATCTAAAAGGGTGTGTAATGATTTTAAAATTGAAAACAATCAATTTATAATTATTACAGGTGCAAATATGGCTGGGAAAAGTACATTTTTAAGAACAGTAGCACTAAATATTGTTTCGGCAAATGTTGGATTGCCAGTTTGTGCATTGAGTTTTAATTATAACCCCATTAAATTAATTAGTTCTATGCGAACATCAGATTCTTTACTTGATGACGAATCTTACTTTTTTTCGGAGTTAAAAAGATTAAAGTTTATTGTTGATGAGATAGAAAAAGACAATTACTTTATTATTTTAGATGAGATTTTAAAGGGCACAAATTCTAAAGATAAAGAGCAGGGAAGTAAAAAGTTTGTTAAAAAGTTGGTGATGTCTAATTCAACAGGTATTATTGCTACTCACGATTTAGGTTTGTGTCAATTATCAGATGAATTACCTCAAGTTATAAATAAATATTTTGATGCCGAAATTGTAAATAATGAACTTTATTTTGATTATACTTATAAAAATGGTGTTTGCCAAAATATGAATGCTTCTTTTTTACTTAAAAAGATGGGAGTGGTTGATTGAATAATATTTTTTTAAAGGTGTAACTTTTTAATGTGTTGAATTGTTGTACTATAAAACATACATTATGAAGTTGTTTCAAAATTCAATTAAATTATTTTTTCTGTCTTGTACTTTTATATTGATTTCAAATCAAATTAAAGCTCAAAACTTTGCTATGAATGGTAAAACGCCTTTAGCTATTAATCCTGCTTTTACGGGTATTACAGATTTTGGTAGGTTAGGTATAACTGGTAACAAATTTCCTGTTTTGGAAAATTATGAATCTAATTTTTATGCAGGATATGATGCCTATATTTCTAAATTAAAAGGGGGAGTAGGTTTTTACAATTCTAATCGTATTATTTCTAATTTTTACAGAAACTCTTATTATGCGTTATCTTATGCTTATCAAAATAAAATTAATGATAAGTGGAGCTATTCTTTAGGGGCAAATGTTAAACTAAACGAGAGTGTTACCAATTGGGATAAGATTGTGATTGTTAGTAGTCAAGCACCTTTCCCATTTGGAAAAGTTAAGCAATATGGTTTATATTTTACCTTAGGAGGATTAATTTATTCAGACAAATGGTTTTTAGGATATGCTTTGGCTGATGTGATGCCTAATCAATCATTTACAGCATCTAAATCAAATATTAATTTTGGTAGAACTTTTACATTTAAAAACATTAAAGATTTGTCTTTAACAACAAGTATTTATATGAGTTTAAGACATAATGGGTGGACTTATATGGATTTACAAACTGTGGCAAAATATAAATTTATGTATTTAGGGGCTAAAATTGGAGAAACAGGCTTTGCTTTTCAAACCGGTGCTAATTTTAATAGATTTAGATTGATTTATAGCCTTGATAATTCTATTTCAAAGTTAGTAAATACAGGTCTTTTTTCTCACGAAATTGCTTTGCAAGTAAAATTACCCAACACAATTAACCGTAATTCTAAAGCATTTAAGCATTTAATTTATTAAACCGCTTAATTAATTCTTGTTCAACTTTTGGGGAGTGTTTAACAACTTTTTTAGCCCATTGTAGTTTTATTTCAAGTTGTTCATCATTAGTTAATTGCCAATTGATGCTGTCATCTTTTCTCATTCGTTCGGTAGTGCTAAATAATGCCAAAGCAACTGAAACAGAAATGTTATAACTTTCGGTAAATCCATACATTGGTAAGCGTACATAACTGTCAGCCATTTCTAATGCTTTATCGGTTAAGCCTGTGAGCTCTGTTCCAAACATTAGTGCTATGGGTTGGTCAAGTGGTAATTCGTCTATTAAGCAATCGTTGGTGTGTGGGGTGGTGGCAACTATTTTGTATCCTTTAGATTTTAAATGGTTAATACATTCCTCTGTATTGTATTCTGTTTTGTTATATTTATAGGTGTTTAACCATTTAGACGACCCCATATCAATGTCTTTATTGGGCTGGTATTTATTAAAATTTTCAATAATGTGTAAATCTTGAACACCAAAGCAATCGCAAGAGCGTAAAACGGCAGCAGCATTATGAGGCTGAAATAAATTTTCTAACACTACCGTAATATGTCTTGTACGGTTTTTAATGTTTTTTTCAAACAACTCTTTTTTATTGTCGGATATTTGATTGTAAAATTGCTCTAAGAGCCATTGGTTTTGTTTGGTCATAACAATATTATAATGTCTTTAGCAAATCAATAGGTGTGTTAATATCGTTGGCTTTAAAAACATAACTACCTGCTACAAGGGCATCTGCACCAGCTTCTGCCAATTGTTTGCCTGTTTGATTGTTTACACCTCCATCAACTTCAATTAAAGTACTGGCGTTTTTTTGTAGAATTAATGTTTTAAGTTTTTTAACTTTATTAATGCTATTAGGTATAAATTTTTGTCCTCCAAAACCAGGATTAACTGACATTATTAATACTAAATCTAAATCATTAATAATATCTTCTAAAACTGAGACGGGGGTATGAGGATTTAATGCCACGCCTGCTTTCATTCCAAATGATTTAATTAGTTGTATGGTACGGTGCAGATGCGGACAGGCTTCATAATGTACAGTTACCCATTCTGCTCCTGATTTTTTGCAGTCCTCTATATATTGGTCGGGGTTAACAATCATTAAATGCACGTCTAAAGGTTTTTTAGCGTGTTTGGCAATGGCTTTCATTACCGGAAAACCAAAAGAGATGTTGGGAACAAATACACCGTCCATAATGTCTATGTGAAACCAATCGGCGTTGGATTGATTTACTTTTTCTACTTCTGCTTGGATGTTAGCAAAATCACAAGCTAATATTGATGGGCTTACTATCATTTT
>CAYQRJ010000209.1:0-5254 GCA_964419855.1 uncultured Crocinitomix sp. | reverse complement strand
TTTGCATCTCCACATTTACCTTCACCGCATTTCATGTCGGCACATTTACCTTCTCCACATTTTTCAGAATCATCTGCTTCTGCAGTTACCTCCTCTGTGTTTTCAGTAGTTTCTTCAGCATTTTCAGTGTTTTCATTACCGCCACAAGATGCTAAAAATAATCCTATTCCTAAAAGGAATATAAAGCTAATTTTTTTCATTTAATTTAGTATTTTAATTTTAGTTGGTGCGAAAATACAACTAATTTTTTACTTTTTAAAATTATTTGCAACAATTAAATCTTTTGTGCCATGTGTCCAACTATAAAATCCTTCACCAGACTTAACGCCTTTTTTACCAGCATTAACCATATTAACCAATAAAGGACAAGGGGCATATTTATCATTTCCTAATCCATCATATAACACATTCATTATGGCTAGGCATACATCTAATCCAATAAAATCGGCTAATTGTAAAGGTCCCATGGGGTGAGCCATACCTAATTTCATTACAGTGTCAATTTCTTCAACACCAGCTACTCCTTCATTTAATGTAATAATGGCTTCATTAATCATAGGCATTAAAATTCTGTTGGCAACAAAACCTGGGTAATCGTTTACTTCAACAGGTGTTTTTTTAAGCGATTTAGAAGTTTCCATAATAATATTGGTCACCTCATCAGAAGTAGAATATCCTCTAATAATTTCAACTAATTTCATTACAGGAACAGGGTTCATAAAGTGCATACCAATTACTTTGTCTGCTCGGTTGGTTACACCTGCAATTTGAGTAATAGAAATTGATGATGTATTGGTTGCCAAAATAGCATTTTCTGGTGCAAATTCATCCATTTGCTTAAAAATGTTTAGTTTTAAGTCAAGGTTTTCTGTTGCGGCTTCTACTATTAAATCAGCATTAGCAACACCTTGTTTTAAATCAGTAAATGTTGTGATATTACCCAAAGTGTCATTTTTATCATTTTCAGATATTTTTTCTTTTTTTAGCATTCTATCTAAATTTTTAGTGATAGTTGCTATGGCTCTTTCTAATGAACTTTGAGAGATGTCAATTAAATTAACATTGTAGCCATTTTGAGCAAAAACATGTGCAATTCCATTTCCCATAGTTCCTGCACCAATTACCGATATATTTTTCATATTTAAAATTTTGTGTTTATAAAAATTAGAGCATAAATATAATCAATATCTCATAATAAATGTATGTAAAAATGAGTTTATAATAAAGAGTTTATTATTTTTGAGCAAATGGAACAAGAACAAAATCATAATAATGCCATAACTATTGTAGTAATAGGTTTAGTAGCAGGAGTGTTAGCTATTCCTTTGTTCATATTTTTGTATAATTTTTTTCCTGAGCTTTCTTTTACCGTTAACGAAAAATTGATTAGGATTGATCATATTATTTTATTTTTAGCGTTGTTTTTTTTACTTTATTACTTATTAAAAAAATTAAGAGTTATTATTTATATTTTGTTAGTTGGTGGAGCAATTACTTTTACTGTTACAAATTTTTCAAATATTTATACATTTTCTAATTTATATCACGATACTCAATCTTTTTTAACTGATTTATCAAAACACTCTTTAAAAGAAAAATTCTTTTTTAGAGAACTTAAATTTAGACAAGAGGATAGGTTAAGAGAAGCTATTGATTATAAAAATCCTGTGGTAAGAAATTATGCAGTGAATATTGCTAATAAACATTTTAGTGATAAAACCAATTTGTCACCTAATTTAAAATGGGTTCATTTTTTTAGCATTTTTAAAGAGGTTCATTCTAAATGGAATTATGTTTACGACCCAAAATCAGAAGAGTATTATGCCAAGGCAAGTGAAACCATTAAACAATTAGAATTTGATGATACTTTTAAAGGAGATTGTGATGATCATTCTATTTTAATGGCGGCTTGTATAAAAGCAGTTGGCGGAGAGGTGAGGTTGATTAGAACTAAAGTTAAACAACCTGACGGAACTGAAATTGGACATTTGTATCCTGAAGTAAAGTTTGGCACTACCAAAGATTTGGAAAAAGTGGTGTATTTAATTAAAAATATCTATTTTGTTGAAGAATCTAAAGGGAAAACTATTCATTATTACCAAGACCCAAAAGGATTTATTTGGCTAAATTTTGATTATAATGATGATTATCCTGGAAATCCATATCAATCTAAAATTAGAGAAAGCGAAATTGAAGTTTAGTCATTAACTAAAGTGTTATTTTTTTTATGTTAAATTACTTGACTGGCATTAATTAAAGTTGTATATTGTAAGTCAAATAATAACTAACACCAATTGCTATGAAATTAGATAAATACCAATTTTACTGCCCCGATTGTTCTCAATGTCTTGATGATAAAGGAGAGATACATTTGAAATATGGTCGTTCAAATGGAGATGAGGGAGATGTATATTTATCTACTACTTTGGGAAATTATAAGAAAAGATTAATTCCTGATGTAACATTTGAAGCTGGGGAATTAGTAAATTTTATTTGTCCGCATTGTAAATCAAAAATACATTCAGCCGAAAGAGAAAATTTTGTTCATTTAGTAATGCGGGTTGAAAATAAATTTGATTTTGAAATATTATTTTCGAGAGTTGCAGGCGTGCAAAAAACTTTTTTAGTAACAGAAGATGGGGTAGAGTGTTACGGTAAAGATTGTGAGGTGTAGTTTTCTTTTGTCTTATTTTCAGTTCTCAACTTTTAAAATAATAAAAATCAAAAAACATAGGTTTAAAACCTATAGTGAAACACAAAGTTATGGCTAAACATATTAACTTTATTTAAAATAAAATTTTGATTGTTGTAAGTTTCTCCTATGGCTCTTTTGTATGAGATGAGATATTCAATTCCAAAGCCTTGTTTATTTTTGTTTTTAAAATAAAAAATATCTACATTTAGTTGGTCGTTGGCTGGCATTGCATATTTATTTAAAGCAAATTTTTTAGCATCAGGTCTGTAATATTGTCCATATCCTATTTTAAAAGATAAAAGACCTTGTTTTTTAAAGATGACTGTTTTTTTTACATCCACCATCCAAGCAGAAGTGTTGGCAACTCCTTCTAATCGTTCTCGTTTTTGGAAAACAAATAAAAATTCACGACCCCACTCACGTGGAAATAAAAATTGCCCATCATTAGTAATGTGATTAAAGTTGGTAGAAATAATCCATTTTTGAGGTAATTTAATTTGATATTTTAATCCTAAAACGTTGCTAGTTTTAGAATGAAAATACGCTTGATTATCTTGTGTGTTTCCCCCTTGATTAACCTTTAACTGATTAATGTATTGAGCGAAAAAAATATGTTTAATTTTATTGGTTTTAAAAGCAATAGATGGTTCAATAAAAAAGGTGTTAAAGATATTGTCAACATAATAATTCCAGGCATTAAATCCCCAATTATTTTTTTTAAATGATAAAGACGTTACCATTAGCCCCAAGCTTTTTAGGTTGTTTTTGTATTGAGAAGCTGTTCCGTCAGCATTTTTACCAACAGGGTAGAGCCCTATACTTTTATCAATGCTATAAAATTTAGAGGTACTGCGTGGGGCAATGTGAGTAATAACAGAATGGGTAAATTTTAAATTAGATGATGGTTTGTATTGGTAAAAAACGCCTTGTTCTAAGGTAGGAATCATTCTACCATCTTCAGGGTTTAAAAAAGGTGATTTCATTTTAAAACGCCCTGCTTTTACAAGGTGACTGTTGTTGTTATATTGCAAATAAGCTTCTCCAAAAAAAGTAATTTCTCTGTTGGATAAATTTGCCACATCAAACAACCCGGCTTCATATCGGCTTACTTTGTTGGTTATAGAATCTCTAACATTAATGTTACTTAATAAATTTGATGAATGGTAAACGCCCAATCCAATAGAAAAGTGTTTGTAATCAGCTGTTTGATATTTAAGTAAGCCACCTGTTGCCAAAGCATACCAATCTTGACCTGGATTGGCATTATCAGTTGCCATAAAATAATTACGCCAATAGCCCGAAATTTTTCCGTTTTTAATACTATTAATTAATGTGTCCTGTGCAAATAAAATAGGAGACAAACCAATCAATAAAATGGTAAATAAAAATTTCATTATTAGTTTATTTTGTCTTTTTAATCCCATAAGTCGATTGATAATACTCTATAATATCTATAAAAGGTCCAAATTGGTGTTGCTCTTTCGGAAAATCATCAGCATAAGGCGGATAAGGGCAAGAAACGGGCTTGCGTTTTAAATCAGGAAAATCTTTATCTAAATTTGGTTTTACAGGGCGTTGTTTAGAATTAATAAATCCTGCTACATCATACGCTTCATCATCTGTTAATAAAGGATTGTCAAATGTAGCGCCGAGTGGCATATTGCCTTTAATAAATTGCATAGCGGTTAAAACTCTATTCATTCCAGCACCATTATTATATGAATCGTCACCCCAAAGCGGTGGATAAGTATATGTTCCTGTTTCATTATTAAAAGCTCCCAAACCAGTAACATTATGGCAAGATGTACATTTGGTTTCAAAAATAGTTTTTCCTGCTGCTAAATCTACTTTACGGTTGGGTATTTCGGGTTTTAAAAAACCTTTTCCTTTTACTTTTCCATCTTTTTTAACATCTTTACTTAACCAAGTCATATAAGCAATAATGGCTTTCATTTCTTTTGATGTTTCTGGGATTGGTTTCCCGTTCATGCTACGCATCATACAGCCATTTATGCGTTGTTCAATTGAAATGGTATCATTTTCTCTGCCTTTAAACTGAGGAAACCTTTTAACAACACCCACCCAAGGCGCACCATAAGGTTTAGTACCAACATTTAAGTGGCAATTGGTACAAGCTAAGTGATTTCCTGCTAATTTATTATTTGAGTCTGGTCCTAAGTATTTTGGTGTGTTTTTTAATAGGTCATAGCCATATTTTATGAGTTGATTTTCTT
The DNA here is from genome assembly GCA_964419855.1 of uncultured Crocinitomix sp. GTDB lineage: Bacteria > Bacteroidota > Bacteroidia > Flavobacteriales_D > Crocinitomicaceae > Putridiphycobacter. The sequence goes on along the minus strand of CAYQRJ010000209.1, from coordinate 325 downwards.
TAGAATCGTCTAACTGATTGACATTAAAATCATTTTTAAAAACTTCATCTACTTCAACAGAAGTATTTTGTTCTGATTTGGTGTCCGATTCAGGGGTGTAAATCACCAGATTTGGATCAATATTGGGCTGTGAACAAGCGGTTAATAAAATACCTAAACTTATAATAGATACAAATTTCATTATTAATGATTTTTAGTTAGTTACTGCAAAACAACAAAAAATATTTATAAAAATAAGTAACTTATGTTACAAGATTGGTTTTTCAATACATATAACCGCAAAAATTCATGGAATTAGCTTTGTTTAGATGTGAAATTTTAAAAT